>JBOHHR010000116.1:0-7235 GCA_050725475.1 Gammaproteobacteria bacterium
GCTCAGAATCGGTGACCGCTTACCTCAGCACCCGTGATCATCATGAGCGGAATCAGCGATCACGATGCCCGGAATCAGCGATCATCTTCCGTCGGAATCAGCGATCACAATGGTCCGGAATACACACACGGCACGGATGTCACGCTTGAGCTGCTCCTCCATATCATCAAGCTGGGCTTGCAGTTGTTTTATATAAACCATGAGACCAGTGAGGTACTCAGTATCGCGCTGCGGTGCAAAGGACGGTGACGGCAAGGTGGGTGCGTTGGCGGGTGGAGGATCGAGCGGGTCTGACCGAATCTGTTCGTAGAGCTTTTGCGTCCGCTCGGACGGTTGAACACCAAGCTCCTCCGAAAGGACTCGCTTGCAGCGCTGATACTGCCGTAGCGCTTGCGTGCGACGGCCCGCGGTCCAGTGCAAGTGCATCATATGGTAATAGGCCTCCTCTTCTGCGGGATCACAGCGAAGCACATTTTCGGCATGCGCTAACCCGCGATCGACCTGTCCATGGGCATCACAATGGCATACAAGCTTAACGAGGGCGGTAAGGTAGCAGTCGCGCAGCCGTTCGCGTTCGAATACGCACCAATCTTGGTACCATCCTTCGAGCAGGTCTCCGCGGTAAAGCTGGACAGCGTGCTCAAGGTTCTCGCGCTGGGCGTCTGCGAGATCGGCTCCAGGCGTCCCCTGGCAGGTGTGAAAAGCGTGTTCGAAAACGGCGACGTCCAGAGACAGGCAATCCGTGGTATTAAGCCGTACCCAATCACCGTCGAGCGTTATCAATTCTTTTGCCGTGCCTGCAGCGTTCCGCAACACGGTTTGGATCTGCCACAGCGTCTGGCGTTAAGTATTTCCGCGCGTGGGCAGTATCGGCCTCCTTCCATAGCAGCGTGGCCAGCGTCTCGCGCGGATACGCTCGGTCGCGATGCAGGAGCAAATAAGACAGTAACTCTTGCGCCCGTCGGAGTTGCAATCCAGTTATTGCTTGTTCTGCGTAACAGATGCGGAATTGCCCGAAGAGATTGATCGTAAGGGCCTGCACGGCTTCTCCTTTTTTTGTTGTCGTGTGCTGATGTGTGAGTCCCACGGCATGGTTGCGATTTTCAAAGCCCAGCCGTGTGCGTAATGCAGGATGGATCTGCCAAAGGTTTCCGACTATAACGTTTGTTGCCTTTACAGTTCTGTGAAATATTCACCAAGTATTCACAATCCACTGGCGCGTAAGGCGCCAGAATCACCCTCGAGTGCAATAATCTCAATGTTTGTGCCTTCAAGATCAACCTCTATTCCTAGATGACCTACAAGGAGGTAGGGGTGCAGATACCGTAGGGAATAATTACCTGCCGACATAAATGATGTCCTTTCGCTGCATTAAGCAACCTCTTCGCCGAGAAAACCGCCGGACTGATGCAGCCCGAACTGCGCGCCTGAATGATCCTTAGTTCTGCTCGCCACTGTTTGCCGGCCGTACTATAGTGAAGAAGGGAACAGCTAAGCGCCGTAATCCCTTGGCTTAAGCGAACGATCTCCATGTCAACAGCAGCCGATGCAGTCGCAGTTGAACGTACCCAGGCCATAGCGGCGCGGCTGGAGCGCGTCATCGCGGTGGCGAACGACGTAATCCTCGGCAAAGAACAGGTGATCCGTTTGTCGCTCGCCTGTGTCTTAGCGCGCGGGCACCTCCTGATCGAGGATCTCCCCGGGGTAGGCAAGACCACGCTGGCGCAGGTGATGGCGCGGGTGTTGGGGCTCAAGTTCCAACGCATCCAGTTCACCAGCGATTTGCTGCCTGCCGATATTTTGGGTGTTTCGGTCTATGAACGGGATTCCGGAAAATTCAGCTATTACCCTGGACCGATATTCGCGCAGCTTATTTTGGCCGACGAGGTAAACCGCGCCACACCTCGCAGTCAAAGCGCCTTACTGGAGGCGATGGAGGAGCATCAGGTGACTGTGGAGGGCACCACGCGCCGCTTGCCGGAGCCCTTTTTCGTCATCGCCACCCAGAATCCGTCACACCAGATCGGGACTTTTCCCCTGCCCGAATCACAGCTCGACCGTTTTCTGATGCGGATATCTCTGGGATACCCGGACGGCGCCGCAGAACGCACTTTGCTAAAAGGCCGCGATAGGCGCGAAGTGCTCGCCGACCTGTCCGCCGTGTTGCAGCCCGAGCAACTCCTGGCGATGCAAAAGCACGTGGAAGGGATCCATGTCAGCAGTGCCTTACTGGACTATCTGCAAGATATCTTGGACTACAGCCGGCGTTGCCCCGATTACGTTTCCGGGCTTTCTCCACGGGCGGGACTCGGAGTGTTGCGCAGCGCCAGGGCTTGGGCGATGTTGCACGGGCGCACGCATGTGCTCCCCGAAGATATTCAGACGGTGCTGCCCTGTGTGGTCGCGCATCGCTTAACGGCGCTGGAGCATGAAACCCACGCGCCCCCGCAGAGCGTGATCGAGCGCCTGATCCAGGCGGTTCCAGTCCCGTAGCCGCCGGTTTTCCGAGATGTTGAAAAAGTCCTTGGCTAGACTTTTTCAACTGGCCTCCAATTGGCGCCAAAAGCCCCGCATCTATATCCTGCCCACCCCCTATGGCGTTTTCTTCGGCCTCCTGTTGACCCTGATGTTGACCGCCTCCATCAACTACAACCTAAGCCTTGGCTATGTTGCGGTATTCCTTTTGGGCGGCGTCTTTTGGGTAGGCATGGTGCACACCCACCGTAACATCGCCAGGCTCCGGTTCCTAGGCGCCAAGGCCGATCCGGTATTCGCCGGAAACCCCGCTACCTTCCAAATCTATCTGGGTGAGTGCGGGGGAGCGCCCGGTTTCTCCGTCGAGATCTGCCTGCCGAATCGCAGAGAGCCCCGCACCGTAATCGACCTGTCGGCGAATGGGACAGTAAGCGTGAGCTTGGTCGTTGAGGCTTCTAAGCGAGGATGGTTGTATTTAACGCGCATTCGGTGCGGCACGCGCTTCCCCCTGGGCTTGTTCTACGCTTGGACGAACCTGGACGCATCTCCCGCCAAGTGCTTAGTGTATCCGCACCCGCACGGCAGACGCAGGCTACCGCGAATTGAGCAAGAGTCCCCCCAAGGCCAATCCGGGAAGCGGGATGGGGCGGATGATTTCATGGGATTTCGCACCTATCGTCCCGGCGATCCGCCGCGCCATATCGCGTGGAAGGCTTTGGCCAGGGAGCAAGCCGTGCTGGTTAAGCGCTTCGTAGGCGATGAGGCGGAAACGGTCTGGTTGACCTGGAAGTCTGTCGAGGCGCTGCGCGATGATGAGGCACGCCTTTCCCAGCTCTGCCTGTGGGTTCTGGAAGCGGAAGCGCGCCACGTGAGTTATGGGTTGTCCCTGTCAAGCAAGCGTATCGCGGTAGGAGTCGGGCCGCAGCAGCAGCGGCTCTGCTTAGAAAGCTTGGCGTGCTATGAAGGTTGAGATGACGCCCGCTTTAAGGAGAGAACACTTCGCTTGGCTTTTGGCCGGCCTTAGCCTTGTGGTGGCGCCGCACGCCCTACGTCTGCCGCTGTGGGTTCCAACAGGCTTCGTGTTACTGGTCGCTTGGCGGTTGGGCGCTTTGTTTCGAGGATGGCCTCTGCCTGAGGATGGACGATGGCTGCTTAGCACTATAAAACGCGTGTTGGCGCTGGCTGTATTCGCAGGCGTTTATCTCAGCTATGGCGCTCAGATTGGCCGAGATGCGGGAACCGCATTATTAGTGGCGTTGGTCGGTTTAAAACTGGTGGAGGCAGGTACCCGGCGCGACTATTACCTGCTTCTCTTCCTAGGCTACTTCTTGGTGATCACGAATTTCTTGTTCTCGCAGGGCATCGTCATTGCGCTCACCATGTTGCTCGCGCTGGCGGTGTTCACCGCGGCCCTGGTGCGGTTTAACGATCTCAACGACCGGATGAGCACGTCGCTCTGCGCCGGCTTGGCAGCTCGTCTGCTCGCCCAAGCGTTGCCCTTAATGCTGGGGGCGTTCCTGCTTTTCCCCCGAATCGACGGCCCCCTATGGGGTTTGCCCAAAGACGCACACAGCGGGCTGACGGGGCTGGATGAGGAGATGTCGCCGGGAGCCATCAGCCGCTTAGGATTATCCGGTGCGGTGGCCTTTCGGGTGGCGTTTAGCGGCGCTTTGCCCGAACCCTCAGAGCTGTATTGGCGCGGCCCGGTGCTTTGGGACAGCGACGGGCGGACCTGGACGCGCAGCCAAGAAATACCGCAAACCCCAAGACCCCCCCTGTATGTTTCCGACCAAGCCCTGGACTATACGGTGACCTTGGAGCCTCATAACAGGCGTTGGCTGTTCGCGCTTGAGATGCCCGTGAGGGCGCCTCCAGGTACGGCGATCAGCCCCGATCTCCAACTGCTTGCGGAACGCCCAGTGACCCGGAGGATGCGTTACAGCGCAAGCTCACACCTGCGGTTTCGAGTGCTCGAAAGCACGCCTGCCGCACTGGCCCGAGCCCTGCGTCTGCCGGCGCGCTTGCACCCGAGGGCGCTTGCCCTTGCTCGGCGTTGGCGGGAACAGGTGCGGGACCCAAGGCGGATCGTCTCACGGGCTTTGGCTTATTTCCGGGAGCAACCGTTTTTCTATACGCTGAGCCCCCCGCCGCTGGAAAAGGACACAATCGATGAGTTTCTGTTCGATACCCGGCGCGGTTTCTGCGAGCATTACGCGGCCGCGTTCACCATTTTGATGCGGGCCGCCGGTCTCCCCGCCCGTGTCGTCACGGGTTATCAAGGGGGCGACTACAATGCGCTGGGAGGCTACCTCGTGGTGCGCCAGCGAGACGCTCATGCCTGGTCTGAAGTTTGGCTGGAGGGCGAAGGCTGGATCAGGGTAGACCCCACGGGCGCTGTGTCCCCGGCACGGGTTGAACAGGGGGTGGAGACGGCGCTTGCGGAGCCGCTTGGCCTCATCCCGCTGGGGTGGAGTGAAAACGCGGTCCTCATGCAGTGGTGGCGCCGCGCGCGCAACACCCTGGACGCTGTCAACCACGGCTGGAACCAGTGGGTGTTGGGATATGGCGAACGCCGCCAGGCGGAAGTGATGCAGAACCTGGGTATGGGAGAGCCCACGGTCCAGCGCATCGCCTTTTGGTTCGTGGTCGTGGTTACCGCGTTAACCCTGGCGACGGCGGCATGGGTAGCCGTGCGCCGGGAGTCTGTCCAAGACCCGACCAGGGCGCTCTACCAGCGGTTCTGCAATAGGCTCGCAAGGACAGGGATCAGGCGCCATGCCTACGAAGGTCCCGTTTCCTTCGCGCAACGCGCTTGCGCGCATCGCCCCGAGCTCGCGGCTCGCATATGTGCCATCACCGAGGCCTATGTGGATCTGCGCTACGCCGATGCGGAGCTGGGCATCGCGGTATTGCACGGGCTGGTACGGGGTTTCCGCCCCAGGCGCAAAGCGCGATAGCGGACGGTCGCAGGATTGCCCACGGATGCCGCGGGATTACGCTTTTCCAGCGGCAGCACGCGTAGAGAAAGTCTGCACAAGAATGTTTGATACTGAGAACCGACCCCTGCTCTCCTCCGTCGTCTGTCCTCCAGGCATGCACAATTCAAGATCTGACTCCTACGCCTCACGTTAAAAGGGGCTAGGCTTTAGCCTGGCCCCTTTAGCTAAGTTTATCTTGATGTCTTGTTTCTCAAGCGGCGTTGGGGCGGCAACCCCAGTGAGCAGCGGCACATCAGAACCGGCCTCTTCGAGTACAGCTACCACGGCGTCCCCGAACGCCAGATTAGCTTGCCTTCCTGGAATCGGCTCTCGGCAGCGCTCATCTGACCTGAGCTTCTCGCCAGCTTCTGAAGCATCTCGAGTAAATCGCGATAAAAGCCTTCGATGAGAAGCGTCCAGTTGTTCCCGGAGGAAGTGAGTCCAGGCCCAGCCCAGGAGGGCCGGGCCGTAAGCCGCCCCAGCTCCTTGACCTGCTCTTCCGTCAGGCCGGTTTCCTGCCTCACACCATGCTGATCGACGAGCGCGAGACGGTTGATCTCGATTCGGCAGACGACATTGCTGTGAACGCCCAGGGCGTGGGCCAGCGGGTTGCGGAAATAGTCGTACACGGCAGCGGAGAGGATGTCCGGGTTCTGACCGGGACCCCACGGGTAAAAGTCCTTGAGCAGCAGCCTGAAGGCGTAGCCAGTGCCCACCCATACCCTCTGTTTTATGCCTTTGATCTTCTTCATCTCCGTCGTCTTGGAAGGCTGGTAGATGGAAACGGAGATGCCGCTAATCAAGCCGCAGAGCGTGCCGGCCGCGGCGAAATTGCAGGCATGGGTCATCTGCAGCGCAGGCAGCGGCAGGCGGAGCATATCGCGAACGTCTCCAAACTGCATGGAGACATGGTGCTCTAAGAAGGTGTGAACGTTCGGGTACCTCGACAACTCCTGGATCTCGTGGGGTAGCATGGCGTTTCTCTAGCTAGTGGGTGTTACGATGTCTTTCCCCTTTTGGCCTCCGCCAACGGCAAAACCTGGTCCTGCAGCCTAACGGCCTCGCGTGGGGCGCGCGCGTCCCGCCCCACACGATGGTTAGACATTGCTCTGTCGATTCTTGTCGGACTGTCTAATTGTTGATAGCACATCTTCCCTTTTTGATAACTCGCCAGTTTCCACCAGAAAGCGTTCAGCTCCTTCTATCAGTTCCTTCCCGCGGTATTGGGCACTGGGCTTTGTGTGATCTTTGTACGCTTGGGTAAACTCATATCGCGCGTCGTCCAAGGCGAATCCGTCGAGCTTCCGAAGGAAAGCCTGCGTCTGATCGGAATAGTATGACTCTATGCCGATACGCCGAACATAAACAGCCGGTTTATGGAAAGGCTTGAATTCCTCATGAGGAAACGGTGAACCCAAAGAGATTTGCCATAGAGTCCTTACCGCGTTCTCGCATGCTTGGTTAGTCGTATAAGCGGCCATCACGCCTTAGTGAACTGACGGCAGCGTACTCGCGTTTCGCGAGGCTCAGCGCTTCCTTTGCCTCATGAAACGGATCAGTTATCAACGTCGGCCTTTCCGTTAAGATGCTTAATGTTCAAGGTAACGGGCGCGCCCAGTTGGCCGTGGGGTTGGCCCAACTCGGTGTTACTTGCCACATGCGTGCCGCCACTGGTAGTCGGCGATTGACCCTTCAACTAAGGGAGCCATGTTTGCGTCGGGTTTTGACTTGACCATTTGTTTGACAGTGTCACCTGTACCAAGATACTTCACCGTTCCCGCT
>JBOHHR010000117.1:0-6691 GCA_050725475.1 Gammaproteobacteria bacterium
CCCGCTTTGACCACCACCTCCCGCGGGCGTCGGCCATACACGTAGCCACCCGCATAGAGAGGATTGTGCAGGACATCACCGACGAAGGTTTGAGCGGGTTTCCATACCCTTACCCCCCTCAACGTAATGGCGCAGGTAGTCCGGCAGGTCGAACAAGCCTCGCTGGCGGGAAACGGCGATGGTCTTGAAATCCGTCTGCCGGTAGGCGAGCTGAGAGCCGTGCGCGTCGAGCAGGCGGAGTTCCGCCGTGCGACTCGGATAGTCGGCGGTGATGATGAGGTCGAAGTTGGATGACATAGCGGATGTTCATTCTCGGCGCGAGATTCAGCGCGCGCACTAGCCATTATGTCATCTCCTCTTAGACACTCAACCTTTAGTTAAGGAAGGCCGGTCTCATGCTGGTCTACGCTAAAGGTAGCGAATATGCTTTGCCTGCTTTAGACTCTGTGCGGTGGGTGAGCGCGAAGGCTATAGGCTTATGTGGGTGAAGCTGCTTCTTTTTTTGGCGTGCCTTGCACCCGCTGTTGCAGCGGCGGAAAACCGCGTCCTGGTGTTGACGGTAAAAGATGCCATTGGTCCCGCGACGGCCGATTATCTCATCCGTGGCCTGGACCAGGCCGCGGAAAAAAACGCCGCCCTTGCCGTGATCGTGATCGACACTCCCGGTGGGCTGGACAGCGCCATGCGCGACATTATCCAGAGCATCACCGCTTCCCCCGTGCCGGTGGCCGTTTACGTGGCGCCGACGGGGGCGCGAGCGGCGAGCGCGGGGACGTATATCCTATATGCGGCGCATGTCGCCGCGATGGCCCCCGGAACTAACCTGGGAGCGGCCACTCCGGTGGCTATCGGCGGATTCCCTGGGATCGGCGATGAGGAAGAGGAAAAGCCAGAGCGCGAGAAGGATAAGAAAGAAACGGACAAAACCGCTCGCGATAAGCCGGCGATGCCCAAGGACCCCATGGCCCGCAAGGCGGTAAACGATGCGGTCGCCTATATCCGCAGCTTAGCGCAGTTGCGCGGGCGCGATGCCGAATGGGCCGAGAAGGCGGTGCGTGAGGGCGCGAGTCTGTCGGCGCAAGAAGCCTTGCGCAAACGTATTATCGATTTGACCGCCAAGGATCTCGGGGCACTTTTGGAGCAACTGCACGGACGCAAGGTGAATGTCGCCGGGGTGGAACGCACGCTGGAAACGAAGAGCGCGGTGATAGAGCGTATCGATCCCGACTGGCGAACTCGGCTGCTGGCCGTGATCAGCAATCCCAACATCGCTTATCTGCTTATGCTCTTAGGCGTGTACGGCTTGTTTTTCGAGCTGGCCAACCCGGGGTTTGTGCTTCCTGGGGTGATCGGAGCCATCTGCCTGTTGCTTGCGCTTTACGCGCTGCAACTTCTTCCCGTCAATTACGCGGGTGTCGCTCTGATTCTGTTCGGGATCGCCTTCATGGTAGCGGAGGTGTTTATGGCGAGCTTCGGGGCCTTGGGGATAGGGGGCGTGATCGCTTTTGTGGTCGGCTCGATCATTCTGTTCGACACAGGGACGGGTGAGTACGCCGTGTCGATCCCCTTGATCGGCGGGGTAGCCGCAACGAGCGCGGCCTTTTTCATGGGAATCGCATGGTTGGCGCTGAAGTATCATCGGCGCCCTGCGGTAACGGGCTCTGAAGAGCTGATCGGGAAGCTCGGGGAAGCCTATGAAGACTTCCAGGGAATAGGCTGGATCTGGATCCATGGGGAACGTTGGGAGGCGCTTTGCGCTACGGCCCTCAAGCGCGGCGACAAGGTGCGCGTGACGGGGATAGATGGCTTACAGTTACGAGTCGAACCGGAAACGAAGGAGTAAGCACTATGAGCACTATGGGCTTAGGTGTATTCATCGCCGTCGCGATCTTGATGTTCCTATTGGTCTCCCTCAAGGTTCTGCGCGAGTACCAACGAGCCGTGGTGTTTTTTCTCGGCCGTTTTCAAAGGGTCAAAGGGCCGGGACTGATCATCATCGTGCCCGGGATCCAACAGATCGTACGGGTCGATTTGCGCACCATCACCATGGACGTGCCCACCCAGGATGTCATCTCCAAGGACAACGTGTCGGTCAAGGTAAACGCGGTGCTCTATTTTCGGGTTATCGATCCGGAGCGGGCCATCATCCAGGTAGAGGATTATCACGTCGCGACCAACCAGCTCGCCCAAACCACCCTGCGCTCGGTGCTGGGACGACATGATCTGGACGAAATGCTGGCCGAGCGCGATAAGCTAAACGCCGCTATCCAGCATATCCTCGATCAACAAACAGACGCCTGGGGGATCAAGGTGAGCAATGTGGAAATCAAGCACATCGATGTCAATGAAAACATGATACGCGCGATCGCCAAGCAGGCGGAAGCCGAGCGAGAACGCCGGGCTAAGGTGATTCACGCCGAGGGCGAATTGCAAGCCGCGGAAAAGTTAGTCAAGGCCGCCGAGATCCTGGCGACCAGCCCCCAGGCGATGCAGTTGCGCTATCTGCAGACTCTGACCGAGATCGCAGGGGAAAAAAGCTCCACCATCGTGTTTCCGCTGGAACTGCTTAGGCCCTTGCAGGAACTCGGACGGCGAGGGAACGCCTGAGATTATCACCCGGCACCTAACACCACATTCGGGTCAAATAAAATGGCTACGAGCCTTGCTTGGGCTCCGGTCCCCCTTCGGGGGCATTTACAATGATCGGGGCGGTGTAATGGTCCCAGGCGGGTGTCAACGAACGACCTACCTGGCCCGACTCGGCGCGGGCCGTGCAAGCGTGTGTCGCGTCTGCTAAAATTCACCCTCTTTTTTGGCTGCCTGAGTGGGCCGTTCCCGTTTTAGGTTTTACGTTGCGGAGATTCATCGATGTACACCCAAGACATGAAGATCGCCGGTTTCGATGACGAGCTATGGAGGGCGATGGAGGGAGAGCGGCGCCGCCAGGAAGAGCATATCGAACTGATCGCCTCCGAGAACTATACCAGCCCGCGGGTTCTGCTGGCGCAGGGATCGGTGCTGACCAACAAATACGCTGAGGGGTATCCGGGCAAACGCTACTACGGAGGCTGCGAATACGTGGATGTGGTGGAGCAACTCGCCATCGACCGCGCCAAAGCCTTGTTCGGCGCCGATTACGCCAACGTCCAACCGCACTCGGGTTCGCAGGCTAACGGAGCGGTTTATCTGGCGCTTATCCAACCGGGGGACCCCATCATGGGAATGAGCCTGGCGGAGGGCGGACACCTCACCCACGGAGCGCCGGTTAACGTATCGGGCCGGATATTCAAAGCGGTACAATATGGCCTGAACCCAGACACCGAAGAGATCGACTACGATCAGGCGGAGAAACTGGCCCTCGATCACAAGCCCAAGCTCATCATGACCGGATTCTCGGCCTACTCTCGGGTGGTCGACTGGCAACGCTTTCGCGCCATTGCCGACAAGGTAGGCGCTTACCTAGTGGCGGATATCGCCCATGTGGCGGGGCTGGTTGCGGCCGGGCTTTATCCCAGCCCGATAAAGATCGCCGATGTCACCACGACCACCACCCACAAGACGCTGCGCGGCCCGCGCTCGGGCTTGATCCTGGCCAAAGCGAACGAGGAGATCGAGAAAAAGCTGAGCTTCATGGTGTTCCCGGCCTATCAGGGCGGGCCCTTGATGCACGTCATCGCGGGCAAGGCGGTGGCCTTCAAGGAGGCGATGCGGCCCGAGTTCAAGGTCTACCAGCAGCAGGTGATGGATAACGCCAAGGCCATGGCGGCGGTTTGCCTAGAACGCGGGCTTACCATCGTCTCGGGAGGAACCGATAATCATCTGTTTCTGCTCAGCCTCATCGACAAAGGGCTGACCGGCAAGGAAGTGGACGCCGCGTTGGGGCGGGCCAATATCACGGTGAATAAGAACGCGGTGCCCAAGGATCCCCAATCTCCCTTTGTGACCAGCGGGATCCGCATCGGCACCCCCGCCATGACCACCCGCGGCTTTAAACAAGCGGAGGCGCGCCAAATTGCGGGCTGGATCTGCGATATCATCGATAAGGTCAAAGACGAATCGGTTATCGAGCGCATTAAAGGAGAAGTGCTGGCGCTTTGCAAGCGGTTCCCGGTTTACGGCTCCTGAGCGCATTGCAACAGGAGATGCGGCATGAGAGCTCAGCTGCGGCGTGGGCAACGGCTCGCGGGATGAGCCATGCGCTGTCCGTTTTGTAACGCGCCGGATACCCGCGTCATCGACTCGCGCGTTGTCGGTGACGGCTACCAAGTGCGTCGGCGGCGGCGCTGCGATCGCTGCTCGGAGCGCTTTACCAGCTATGAGGCTCCAGAGCTTTCCTTGCCGCGGGTCATTAAGTCCGATGGCCGGCGAGAGGCGTTCAGCGAAGAGAAGTTGCGTGCCGGCCTATTACGCGCGTTGCAGAAACGGCCTGTCCCTACCGAGCGCATTGAACAGTCGATAAGTCACATCCAACGGCAGTTACGCGGGCGCGGCGAGCGGGAGGTGGCTGCTCGCACGATCGGCGAGCTGGTAATGGCAGAGCTACGTGGCCTGGATCACGTAGCCTTTGTGCGCTTCGCCTCTGTCTACAGACGCTTCGAGGACGTGCGGGCATTTCTTGAAGAGATCGAGCGCCTGGAAAAAGAGCTGCCGCCGGAGATGCGCAAGGTGCAACTTGACCTTCTCGCCCTCGACGAGGGTACGGATTAACCCCTACGTCACTGTCGCGGCGTAATCTATGGCCTGGGTAGCGGAAGACTTCCAACATATGGCGAGGGCCCTGCAGCTCGCGCGGCTCGGCCTGAACACCAGCCACCCGAATCCACGGGTCGGTTGCGTGCTGGTCCGGGGGGGTGAGCGCGTGGGAGAGGGATGGCACCGCTATGCCGGCGGCCCGCACGCCGAGATCGATGCCCTGCTGATGGCCGGGCCGCAAGCGGCGGGCGCGACCTGCTATGTCAGCCTGGAGCCCTGTTGTCACCACGGGCGTACGCCGCCTTGCACCGAGGCTCTATTAAAGGCGCGTATAAAGCGGGTGGTGGCCGCGGCTGAAGACCCGAACCCCAGAGTGCGGGGGCAGGGCTTCGCTATCCTGCGGCGAGCGGGGGTGCCGGTCGAATGGGGGTTGTTGCAAGAGGAAAGCCGGCATCTCAATCGAGGCTTTTTTTCGCGTATGCAGCGCGACAGGCCTTTTATTACCTGCAAGCTCGCGGCGAGCCTGGACGGACGCACCGCGAGCGCGTCGGGCGAGAGCAAGTGGATCACGGCCGAGGCGGCGCGCGCCGATGTGCAGCGCTTGCGCGCGCAAGCCTCCGCCGTCATGACCGGTATCGCCACCGTGTTGAGCGATGATCCTTCGCTTACCGTTCGTGACCCGGGGATCGACATGGCCGGCAGACAACCCTTACGAATCATCATCGACTCGCGCGTACGCACCCCATTGAACGCACGGCTGCTTGCTCAGCCCGGAAAAACGTGCATAGTGACGCTGGAACGGCCTCAGAGCAGGGTGCAGCCCTTCATCGATCGGGATGTTACGATGCTGATGGTAAGCGCCCGCGATGGCCGCGTCGATCTGGACGAGACACTCAAACATCTTTCCGACATGGAGATCAATGAAGTGCTGCTGGAGGCCGGCCCCACGCTGGCAGGCGCGATGTTTCGAGCCGGGCTGGTCGATGAGCTCGTATTATATATAGCACCTATGCTGCTGGGCGGTGAAGCCCGGCCGCTGCTCTCGCTGCCGGGGATATCGCGTTTGAGCGATGGCCTGCGACTACAGATCAAAGATCTCCGTCAAATAGGCGCGGATCTGCGCATTACCGCAAGCGTTAGCACGAGCTGACTCAGTCATGTTCACCGGAATCGTGACCGCAATCGGGCGGGTGGTCGAAGTCAAACGGGATGGCAACAACGCGCGCTTACGCGTGTACGCCGGCGAACTTTCCTTAGACCAGGTGAAACTGGGCGATAGCTTGTGTGTGCATGGGGTGTGCCTCACTGTGGTCGAAAAGCTCGATCGCGAGTTTGCCGTGGATCTCTCGCCGGAGACCTTGGCGGCGACCACTTTGGGGGCGCTAGCAGCCGGCTCCCGGCTCCATCTGGAGCCGGCGCTCACTTTGGCTAGTCCCTTGGGGGGCCATTTGGTAACCGGTCATGTGGACGGCATCGGTTCGGTGGTGAGCCGTTGGGATCAGGGCGGGACTTACCGTTTCCACATCCGCGCCCCAGAGATAGTGCAGCGTTATATCAGTCGTAAAGGCTCGGTGTGTGTCGATGGCGTCAGCCTGACCGTTAATGCCGTTGAGGGAGCGGAGTTCAGCGTGCAGATCATTCCCCATACCGTGCACAAAACCATTTTCGGTGATTACACACAGGGGCAATTGGTGAACATCGAGGTCGACATCGTGGCTCGGTATATAGAGCGGCTGCTAACGGCGTCCAAGGAAGTCCGCTGATCACACGTTAACAAGCTGTTCAAACACTAAATATCTATCCGCAGCTATCCAACACCGTCTATTGACAGCCGGACGGCATTTACGGTATTTGTCGCATGAATACCGTCATATGGAGCTCAAATACCGTCAGCTCACAGACACTAAGGCGCGGCAGGCCAGGCCAAAAGAGAAACCCTACAAGCTCACCGACCACGGCGGGCTATATCTATATATCGCCCCCGCGGACGCCAAGTCAT
>JBOHHR010000118.1:0-6311 GCA_050725475.1 Gammaproteobacteria bacterium
GCGGTGCGCCGAGGCCTGTATTTGGCTGCGTTGGTAGCGCTGCTCTATGGCCGCCAGCACCCCGCCTAAAGTGTCGATTGTCTGGAATTCTTCCGAGATCCCGTGCTCCAAGGCCTGTTCCAGGATCTTCATGCCGGGCGAACCCGTGAACACATTGCGTATATACTTAAATAGCCCGGACTCCTCTAACAGGATGGCCTGCGCATTGGCCGCCAAGCGAACGTATTCCTCACTCGGCGTGGTGAAGGGCTCATCGGCGCTGTTGCTGTGGCAGGAATTGGTCGCATTGATATAGGCCAGCATCAACTGGATCGCGGTGCGGCTTAAATTGTTCTTGAACGCACGGGCGATCAACGAGCGCCCGCTGGTTTGGGTATGCAGGCGAAAGTGCTGGGCGCGTTCCCCGGCGCCGAACACCTCGCGCATTCCGATCGCCCAGATCTTGCGGCACACCCGGCCCAAGGCCAGGTATTCGAGATCCAGGGCGCAATCGAGGAAAAACGACAAGCGCGGACCGAAGCGATCGACGTCGAGTCCTTGGGCTTGCCACAGCTCCACATAAGTGAATCCATTGGAAAGCGTGTATGCGGCTTGCTGCACCGGCGTTGCCCCGGCCTCCGCGATGTGATAGCCGCTGATCGAGATGGGATACCAGCGAGGCATGTGGCGCGTCGTGTAGGCCACCGTATCAGTGAGAAAACGTAACGCAGGTTCGAGCGGGAAGATCATTTCGTTCTGCGCCTGGACCTCCTTGAGCACATCGGCCTGCACCGTGCCCCGCAACGTGCCCAGGATCTGTGGCCCGAAACGCCGCCTGGCCGCCGCTACGTACATCGCCAGGATGATGGCGGCGGGCCCGTTGATGGTCATGGAGACCGAGAAGTGCGGATCATCCAGTGGAAACCCGGCGAACAAGCGCTCCAGATCTTCGATGGTGTCGATGGCCACCCCGCCTTCACCGATTTTTCCGAAAACACCATCGGCGTCGCTATCCAATCCATACAACGTGGGGCTATCGAAGGCTGTGCTCAAACGCACGCTCTGCTGATACTGCTTGAGGGTATGAAAGCGGGCGTTGGTGTCCTCGGCCAAACCCAAACCGGCAAACAAGCGCGTCGGCTCTTCCGCCATGCCCGCTGGCCCGTGGTGGGCATAGGAGCGCGGGTAGATGCCGTTGAGAAAGGGGAACTCGCCGGGCATTCCCTCTCCGTATAGAAAGCGCGCAATCTCTCCCGGCTCCTCCGTCTGCGGCAAAGCGAGCGAGGGCAATTCCAGACCCGACGGGGTCGTGACCGGCTCGATGCTCGCCTGCAGCTCTTGCCATTTTTGCAGCAAGGTGGTGCAAAACGCGGCATCCTCGCGCGCCTGCTGGACCTTTTCATCCACCGCCCGCTGATGCGCGGCGAGCGCGTGGTTTACCTCCTGCAGAATGCTCATTGGCCGTGCACCAGGCGGCGAAACAGTTCATCTACCCCCGGATCTGCATGCCGCTTGGCCACGGTTGCGATCAGTGTTTGGCGCCGTTGCTGATCTAAGCGCTGCCGTAACTCATTGGCCGCGATCCGGGCCGTGGGCAGATCGGACTTGTTGATCACCACCATGTCCGCCAGGTCCAACATAGCGATTTTCTGTAATTGCAGCGGGGCTCCATAAACAGGCCCCATGACCATGACGCTGCGATCGACCAAGCCATAGTCAAACGGCATGTCTTGTTGGCCCAGACCCACGGTCTCGACGAGGATCAGATCAAAACGCAATCCTCCCCGATCCCAGACCTTGAGCAAGTGGGCGGCCGCATCGGTGCTGGCACAAAGCCCGTTCGGCCCTGCGGCGGAAGCGAGGCTGCGGATGAAAACCCGCTGGTCCAAGGCATACACCATGGAGGCGCGATCGGCGAGCAATGCCCCTCCGCCGGCAAGGGTGGGGTCGTTCAGCAGGATGGCAATCCGGCTGTCGGGGTGGGCGGCGAGAAACCGCAACACCAGCTCATCGATCAGCGTCGTTTTTCCCACCCCCCCAGGCCCCGCGATGCCGATGCTCAAGGGGTGCTTGGAACGGAAGGTATTCTCAAGCTCGGCCACCGTGGCCGTGTCCATGATCTTAGTTATGGTCTTAGTTAGAATTTTGGAAAGATAACGCTCTGTGTCTATTGTTCGTGGGTTCGTCACGAGCGCTTCTTTTCCGCCTTTTGCATAGCGGTGGAGAATTTGCTCGATGATTTCGGACAAGGATGTTCCGGCGAAGAATAAGCGATCCACGCCGGCCGCATACATCGCCTCGGCGTCTACCTGAGTGATGGTTCCGCCGCCGCCACCGAAGACTCGGATGTCGCCGGCACCTTTGCTTTTAAGGCATTCCAGCACCTCGGCGAAAAACTCCACGTGACCGCCGTTGTAGCTCGAGATCCCCACGGCGTCGACATCCTCTTGAACCGCGGCACACGCGATGCAGCGGGCGGAGCGGTGATAGCCGAGATAGACCACCTCGACTCCATGGCGCACCAGCTCGCGATTGATGGTATGAATGGGGCTGTCGTGCCCGTCACACAAAGGCACGGCGGTGAGTACTCGTATGCGATCTGGGTTCATGCGCGCCCCGCTCGCCCTGTTGTTACCAGCGCTATACCAGCGTTAAGGGGCTCGTGTGGCCCCCAAGCCGAATTGATTCCCGTGTGCTTGCGGATCATCGCTGCGATAAACCAGCACCGCGACGACGGAAGCTTCTGCCGTCTTTACGCCGCCCGCGCTGAGCGCGCAGTCAAGATGAAACTTGCGTTCATCGCGCACATCGATAACCCGGGCACGTAGCTCCAGCGCCCGGTCTATAGGTGTGGGTTTTAAGAACCGAATATCCATACGCCCGGTGGCAAAGCGGTATTGCGGATCTGTGCCGAGCGCCCTGTCTTCTCTGCGCACGGCCGTCGCCATGGCCGTGGCCATGCAATGACAGTCGATGAGGGTCGCGATGATTCCGCCGCAGGTGATGCCGGCCCAGCCCTGATGCCGCCCATCGGGCTGCCACACGCAAACGCCTTCTTCCCCGTCCCAGAAACTGCGGATCTGAAGTCCTGCGGCGTTGCTGGGGCCACAGCCGAAACACACATCGCCGGGCATGAAGTCCTGGAAGCACTGGCCTTGTGATTTAAAATCTAAGGTCATGAGTAATTGCGCATCCGAAATTCCAGCTCGTCATGCCAGCGAAAACTGGCATCCAGAAAGTGACGGCTTCGTTTGGTGACCAAAGATACGGGTCATTCAAATCTCTCAAACGGCTCGCTCCAGGTCTTTCAGCATGGCGGTCAGAAAACGCGCCGCCTCGCCGCCGGTCACCGCGCGATGGTCGAAGGTCAAGGAGATCGGGATGATGCAATGCACCGCGGGTTTTCCATCCACGGCCAGCACCTCCGGGCGAATGCGCCCCGCACCGACGATGGCGACCGTGGGGGGCACGATGATGGGGCCCGCATAACGCCCTCCAAAAGTGCCGAAGTTGGACAGCGTGATAGTGTAGCCGCGCAATTCCTCGGGGGGGATCTTGCGCGCTTTGACGGCTGTTTTCATCGCATCCAGTCCTCGGCGCAGATCGACTTGATCGCGATTGGCTACATCGCGCAACACCGGCACAAACAATCCCTCTTCGGTATCGGTGGCTATGCCCAAATCGATCTTCGTCAACAGCCGTCGGCCGATGTGCTGCCCGTCGTACCATGCGTTGAGGGAGGGTTCCTGCTTGCACCCGGCGACCAAGGCGCGAATCAAACGGAGCGTGATGTCAGCGCCGCGCGGCCAGGCATCGATATCCGCGTCATCGCATAGGGTCACCGCCACCACTTCCGCATGCGCCTGCGCCATGCTGCGCGCCATGGCTCGCCGCACCCCGCGCAGCGGTTCCATGGGACCGACTTCGGCCAACACCCGCGCCGCCCGCTGCACGTCCTCCGCCGTGATCATGCTATCGGGCCCGCTGGGAGTAACTATGGAGAGATCGACGTCCAAGCGGTGCGCCAGGGCGCGCACTGCGGGCGTCGCCTGGGCGCCAACGCTCGTCCGGCCTACACCCAATGGCTTGTCGCTGATGACTTCTCGGCCGACCCTGACCTCGCCTACGACGGATCCTTTATCGGGCTTGCCTTCCATCTCAAACTCAACTAAGGGGTCACCGGTGTGGATGATATCGCCCGGTGCTCCGTAGAGCTTGTGGATGCGGCCGCTCTGGGGGCTCGGAATGTCGACGATTGCTTTTGCGGTCTCCATCGATACTAGGGGTTGATCGGCTTTAACCTCATCGCCTTGCGCCGCCAGCCACTTTACGATCTCGGCTTCAATCAGCCCTTCACCCAGGTCCGGTAGCTTAAAGATATCCATTACGCTCAGCCCAGTGCTCTGTCTCAGGCGTATTCCATGGTCTTGCGCACGGCCGACAGAATCCGTTCCGCGTTCGGCATGTAATATCCCTCCATCCGGTACAGCGGCATCACCGTGTCGTAGCCGGTAACACGCTGTAGCGGCGCTAATAGGGACAGCAAGCCCTTTTCCGCCAACTGCGCCGCGATCTCGGCTCCCACACCACAGGTTCGCGCCGCTTCGTGGACGATGACACAACGTCCGGTTTTTTCGACGGAGGCCAAGATGGTCTCAATGTCCAAGGGCTTGATCGTAGCGACGTCGATGACTTCCGCGCTAATGCCCTCGGATTCCAAGGCTTCCGCGGCCGCCAGAGTCTCATGGGTCATGGCTCCCCAGGCGACCAGGGTCAGTTCGGTGCCCTCGCGCAGTACGAAGCACACATCCAGAGGCAAGGCCTCACCGTCATTGTCCACTTCTTGCCGCACCAGACGGTAGATGCGCGTCGGCTCCAGGAACACTACGGGATCGGGATCGCGAATGGCTGCCAGCAACAGACCGTAGGCGCGGGCGGGCGAGGAGGGGATCACCACACGCAACCCTGGGATATGCGCGAACAAAGCTTCGGTGCTTTCGGAATGATGTTCCGGGGCATGGATCCCCCCGCCGTAGGGGGTACGCAGCACCATGGGGCAGACCAGTCGTCCGCGGGTGCGGGTGCGCAGTCGGGTCGCATGGTTTAGCAGTTGATCGAGCGCCGGGTAGCTAAAGCCCATAAATTGGATCTCGGCAACCGGTCTTAAGCCCTGAGCGGCCATCCCAATCGCCATACCCGCGATCACGGTCTCCGCCAGCGGGGTATCTAAGACCCGCTCCTTCCCAAACTGCTCGCACAGACCCGCCGTCGCCCGAAACACCCCGCCGTTGATGGCTACATCTTCACCCAGTACGACCACCCTTTCATCGGCGGCCATTTCCCGGGCTAAGGCCAGATTGATCGCTTCCACCAGATTGACTTCAGTCATTGGGGCCTCCCGCACGCTCAAGCTCCGCGCGCTGCTCTTCCAGCGCCCTTGGCAGCTTAGCGTAGAGGTAGTCGAACATGGCCGTGAGGGGTTGAGGCGCCGCGGAGAGATAGCTTTCCACTGCGGCCTCCACCTCACTCGCACACTCCGCCAGCAGGTGGGCTTCCGTGTCCGTGCTCCACGCCCCGATCCGGCTCAGATAGCGGTGCAGGCGCCCGATCGGCTCCTTCTCCTCGGCCTCACGGAGCTCCTCCTTGCTGCGGTAGCGGGAGGCGTCATCGGCTGTCGTGTGGTCACACAAGCGGTACGTCAAGGCCTCGATCAGCGTAGGGCCGGAAGCCGCGCGGGCCTGATCCAAGGCCCGAGATAGGACCTCATGCAGGGCGATCACATCGTTGCCGTCCACCTGCTCGCCGGAGATCCCGGCGGCGATCGCTTTCTGCGCCAAAGTCTGGGCTGCGCTCTGCGCGTGGCGCGGAACCGAGATCGCCCACTGATTGTTATTGATCACGAAAACCGCCGGCAGGTTCCAGACGCCGGCGAGGTTGATGGCCTCATAAAAATCGCCTTTCGAGGTGGCGCCGTCGCCGACGATGCACACCGCTACCCTGGGTTCACGGCGCAGCTTAAAAGCCGTGGCAACGCCCACTGCATGGCAGGCATGGCTCGCAACGGGGACACAGATGGGAAAGTCTTCACGCGGTACTTTGAAATCCATGCCGCGTTCATCGCCGCCCCAGTAACGCAGGATCTCGACCATCGATACCCCGCGCAAAAATTGTGCGGTGTACTCGCGGTAGGAAGTCAGAAGGACGTCCTCTGGCCGCATCAGTGTGCCCACAACGGCTCCTATGGCTTCCTGCCCCAGCGACGAAGCATAAGTGCCAAGCTTTCCGGTGCGCTGCAAGGCGATCGCCTTGGTATCGAAGGTGCGGGTTAGCAC
>JBOHHR010000119.1:0-3314 GCA_050725475.1 Gammaproteobacteria bacterium
GGTGGCGGGTATCTCTTCTTCGATGCTGCAAAGGAGGAGTACGCCGGGATCCTGCAGTTAGAGTTCCAAGAGACGATCACGCTGACGGCGATCGGGCTGCTTACAACAAAGATGCCGGACGGCTCCCAGGGGTTCTCGCTCCTGATCATCATCTCCGCGGAGGACTTCACTCCGATCCAGCTCGGCTACGGCTTCACCCTCAACGGTATTGGCGGATTGCTCGGTGTAAACCGCACGGTCGTGGTGGACGTGCTGCGGGCCGGGATCAAGAACCGTACGCTGGATTCGGTGCTGTTCCCGGAAGACCCGGTCCGAAACGCGCCGCAGATCATCAGCAATCTGCGCGCCGTGTTCCCTCCCGCGGAGAACCGCTATGTGTTTGGCCCCATGGCCATCATCGGCTGGGGCACGCCGACCCTGGTGACCATCGAGCTTGGGATCGTGCTCGAGTTTTCGGCGCCGGTCCGCCTGGTAATCCTCGGGCAGGTGCGCGCGTTCTTGCCGGATCCGCTGGCGCCACTAATCACGCTGCAAATGGACGCGTTAGGCGTGATCGATTTCGACAAGGGTGACGCCTCCGTCGATGCCACGCTTTACGACTCGCGTCTGATCCAATACGTGCTCACCGGCGACATGGCGCTGCGGGCAAACTGGGGCGCAAGCCCGACGTTCGTCCTTGCGGTCGGCGGGCTTCACCCACGATTCCAGCCGCCACCAAACTTTCCCAAGCTGGATCGGATCGCGGTCAGCCTGGCCATAGGTGACAACCCACGGCTGCGGCTTGAGGCCTACCTGGCCTTAACGTCGAACACGGCACAGATTGGCGCTCGCCTCGAGTTGTACGCCAAAGAGGGCGGCTTCAACATTGAGGGTTGGGTCGGGTTCGATGCGCTGTTCAAATTTGAGCCGTTCCAGTTCGTCGCCGACGTCGGCGGCCGCGTCGTCGTTCGGAGGGGAGGCAACAAGATTACTTCCGTCGGTCTGGACATGACATTGACGGGACCCAAGCCCTGGCATGCGCGGGGCAAGGCGAAGTTTGAGGTCCTCTCCATTAAGCACTCGGTACGCTTTGACGCCCGCTTCGGGCAGGAGGAGGAGCTGCCACTGCCTGTGGCCGTCGACGTGACGAAGCTGCTACTCGTGGCCACGCGCGATGTGCGGAATTGGAGCGGGCAGCTTCCGCAAAACGGTAATCCGCTCGTGTCCGTGCGACCGAGTGGCGATTCAACGAGCGTGCTGGTGCATCCGCAGAGCGAGCTTGTGTTCCGGCAGCGAGTGGTGCCCTTAAACCTGACCATATCGAGATTCGGCAACACCACGCCCACTGGCGACCGGTCCTTTGCGCTTCGCGAGGTGAAGTTGAACGGCAGCGAGGTCAAGCCGACGCCGGTTTCGGAGCACTTTGCGCCGGCGCAGTTTTTTGAGATGAGCGATGATGAGAAACTCTCCCGGCCATCGTTCGAGCCGCTGGAGGCCGGCTTTCGTTTCCGGACAGATACAACCCACTGCAAAGACCCGGTGTAGACGCCGATCGAGTACGAGACGATCATCGTAGACCCGAAGAAAGCCGGTCCGGGCGAGTCGGCAGACAACTACCCGTTGCCGGCGAAGCATCTGCCGGCGCTGGCGCTCCTGGGCGCTGCCGGTCGAGCAGCATTCCGGCGCACCGGCAGGGCTAAGTATCGCGCTGCCGGGCCGCGCATTGCCGTGAGTGACGGGGTCTACGTGGTGGCGACGACGGACAAGCTGAAGAAAGAAGCCATCCCCGGCTTGGATGAGGGAGAGGCATTCACCTACACCAAGGCGGCCGAAGCGTTGCGGAACTTCATGGCGGTGCATCCAGAGCAGCGCGGGAGTCTTCAGATTGTGCGCGACATGAGGGGCAGACAAGATGCCTGACGAACACGCCAGTTACACCTTCCTCTCCTTCGTCCGGCAGGGCATCGCCGCCAGCACTCCGGGTACCGATACGCTCGATGCGGGAGGAGCTCCCGCACTCCTTAATAGTGTCACTTTGCCGATCACTCTTCGGGTGAACAAGGACCCAGAGGTCAGCGTTAGCGTTCAGGTCTATGGCCCAGGGGATGTCATTGGAATCGATTCGCGGGTGGTGATCCGGACCGAGCCGGGCCAGCTTGCCACTGACTTCGAGCCGAACTATTTCCCGGCCATCGACTTCGACCCTCCTGACTTTCCCTGGCTCTTCACCCCGGTGGGCGCTGCCGACCAAGATCGGTTACGCCCATGGATTTGCCTTGTGGTCATACCGCGCGAGAAGGTGAAGTTGAACCCCGGCCGTCCGTTGCCCCTTCTATCCTGCACGCGGACGGAACTGCCGGACTTGAGAGAATCCTGGGCTTGGGCCCATGCCCAGGTCACCGGGGTTGTGGAGGGCGAAGACGTGAAGCCGGCGCTTACGAGCAGCCCCGAGCTTAACCTCTCGCGTCTCATATCGTCGCGCAAGCTAGAGCCGAACAAGCAGTATTACGCGTGTTTGGTGCCAGCGTTCGAAGCTGGAGTTCAGGCCGGCCTGGGCCAACCGGTGACGAGCACAAAATTACTGCCCGCCTGGCCGTCCCCGGGTGAGGATGGCTCGGACGAAATCACCCTTCCTGTTTATTATCACTGGGAGTTCGGCACCGGGGCGGCCGGCGACTTTGAATCGCTGATTCGGCTCCTGAAGCCGGGAAATCTGCCCGAGGAAGTGGGGCTGCGCGACATGGACGTGCACGCGCCTGGCCTCGGGATCCCTCCTGCCGGCGATATGCTCGGCCTCGAAGGTGCTCTGCGCACGCCGCAGACGCAGCCGACCGACTGGCCCGAGGAGCAGCGCATACGCTTCCAGGATAAGCTCAAGGCGCTACTCAACAAGGCGGAAGAAAGTCTCCACCAGCCTGTAGGGCCTTCAGGACCGCCCACTGAGGCAGCGAGCCCGGAACCTGTCGTCGCGCCGCCCATCTATGGCCACTGGCACGCGGGCCAGCGCACTCTCAACGGTGCTTCTCCTGCGTGGCTGCGCGAGCTTAATCTTGATCCGCGACATCGGGCTGCCGCCGGTTTCGGGACTCTGGTGGTCCAGGATCAGCAGGAGCAGCTGATGGCGTCCGCCTGGGAGCAGCTAGGAGAAATCGAGCGCGCCAATCAGTTGCTGCGCCAGGCGCAGCTTGCGCGGGCCGTGGGCCTCGCAATCCACGAGAAGCGCCTCGCAAAGTTGCGCCCGGACTTGCTGGTTCAAGTTACCGGTCCTGTCCACGCGCGGGTGCGCATCGATGCGTACACGTTTCGGCATCAGGTGCGGGAGAGCGCCCTACCGG
>JBOHHR010000120.1:0-3682 GCA_050725475.1 Gammaproteobacteria bacterium
CGGAACGCTCCTCGGGGGTGATCCGCACCAAGGTCGCGTTGCCCCCGCGGTGCAGATTGGATCGAAAATCCCCTTCCTTGCTCTGGCGCTTCATGGCCGCCACCACTTTGTCACCCACCACCAGGCAACGAATGTCCGCACCGCCTGCTTCCTTGATGTATTCCTGCACCAACACGCTGGCTTTAAGCCCGAGAAACGATTGGATGACGCTCTCCGCCGCTTGGCGGGTCTCCGCCAGCACCACACCGATCCCCTGGGTGCCCGCCAGCAATTTGATCACCACCGGGGCGCCCCCCACCATGTCGATGAGATCGCCGATGTCGTCCGGTTTGTTGGCGAAGCCGGTGATGGGTAAGCCGATACCTTTGCGGCAAAACAACTGCAAGGCGCGCAGCTTGTCACGCGAGCGCGTGATGGCCACCGATTCATTGAGCGGGTAAACCCCCATCATCTCGAATTGGCGCAGCACGGCGGTGCCGTAAAAGGTCACGGAAGCGCCTATGCGAGGGATCACGGCATCTAGATTGTCGATGGACTCCCCCCGGTAGTGAACTCCGGGGCGATGGGACGTGATATTCATGTAACAACGCAGCACATCCAAGATACGGACTTCGTGACCGCGTCGTTGGGCCGCCTCAACCAAGCGTTGCGTGGAATACAGTCTGGGATTGCGCGAGAGTACAGCGACTTTCATAGGCCCTCAGCGGTTAATAAGCCTCTTGCGGCGCGGATAAAAGTGGCGCAACGAGGGCCCACCGAGATAAGAGAGGGCGGGATTGATCAGTAATCCTCCTTCGGTTATCGCGCTACGGCCTAACAACATGCGAAACAACATATCCTCGCGGTTGGTGAGCGTGATCTCAGCGGACCACTCGTACGGCCCTAATTTTATTCGGGTGCGGATGACGGGCCGCTGCTCTCTGTGGCCTCCGGAATCGCTGACCACGCGGGTGTCGATAATCGCTGCCGCACACTCGCATTCCAGATCGGTGCGGTGTTGCAAGGGGTGGATCCGGAAACGCACGCGCCTTTGCCCCTGTTCCTCGAATTCTTCCAGCCGAAACGCGTGCAGGGCAGAGGTGCGCGCCCCCGTATCGATCTTCGCCTTAATCCCCGGTATGCCTAATTCTGGAAGCTCGACCCATTCTCGCCAGCCTATTTGCACCAGGCGTGTACCCCCTTTTCACCGTTGTATCGCTAAGCACGTCCGGGGAAGCCAGGCAACGGTATGCCTAAAATACTGCAAATGGTACTTGGAGCGCGCCGGACGTTCAAACTGTGCGCGTCGGAAACAGCTACTGAGGAGGGAATCCTACAGCGACCCGAAGCGCGGGCTTGCCTGGGCTCGATTTATCTTACCGCAGCCCACCGGCCGCGACGGCGGGAGCACCTTGCTAGAGGACCTTGAGTTCGGCCAAACATTATATGGGGGGTCATTAGAAACGGTCGGATACGCCCTACCGGGCGTTCGCATGCAGTCACTGGAACACATCGTCCACCACGTCTTCCTGAAGCAACTCCCGCAGGCGTTTTTTCTCTAGATATTCTTCAATGCGCCGCCGCGCAACACCGGAGCCACGTTCGCTGTTCCCTGGTAAGACTTTGTTCTTAAGAACATTAAACTCGACAGCGTAGTCGTCGAAAGCGTCTTCTGTGGTCTTCTGAGGGTAGGTCTCTTCTATGTCAACGCTTTTCATTTACTCACCGCACGTACCGATTGAGCGAGTTATTTAGACTGCTTGTGTGGGTGTGTAAAACGAAAAATTATGATGGCGTTGATTAAAGAATTTGATTAATGCCCGCGCTGTGGCAATCTATTCTGAATACCGTTAATTATCCATCGAGGATGGATACGGAAGTACTCAAGACGTTCCTGGAGGTGAACCGTACCCGCCATTTTGGGAAAGCGGCCGGGAACCTTTTTATCACGCAGTCCGCGGTAAGCGCGCGCGTGCGTCAACTTGAGGAGGCTGTAGGCGTGCCGCTTTTTTCTCGAGCCCGACACCAAATACATCTGACCGCAGCCGGGCAGAAGATGGTCCATCACGCCGAGACCATACTCACGGCCTGGAATCGCGCCCGTCACGAGATCGCCCTCGCGGATGAAGGGGCAGGGGAGCTGGTTATCGCTGGCCTGCCGAGCCTATGCGATTTCTTGTTACGAGATTGGCTGAGGAGGGCCTATCGCCATTTATCTGAGCTTAGCTTGAGCGTTGAGGTTTACGAACCGGAAGAGCTGTTGCGTCGTTTGGCAGATGGCACGGTGGACGTGGCGCTGGTGTTTGACCCTCCGCGGCTCTATGAGGTCCACTTGGAACGAATCGCCACCATCCCTATGCTTATGGTTTCGACGCGCCTCGGAGTCAATGCTGTTGAGGCCATCGCGCGGGGTTATATCATGGTCGATTGGGGCGACTCCTTTCGCGTCACTCATGCGAAACTGTTTCCCAGCCTACCAACGCCCGCGGTGCGGCTTGACTTAGCCCACGCGGCACACGAGTTTCTTCTAGAATTCGGGGGAGCAGCCTACCTCCCTCAGTCCCTGGTCACACACGATTTGCGGCGCAGACGTTTGTATCGAATCAGGGATGCCCCGGCTATGGAGCTAAATATCTACGCTGTTTTCCGGGATGGTGAGGAAAAGCAGGAACTCTTGCAGCGATTGTTGGCGCTCTTAGGCTTGGAAAAAGAACGTACAGCGACCACCCCTTAAAGCCCGCGTCGGCGGGTGGTTCAAAGAACATACTTAACACTTCGAGCGGGCCGTTGGGAATCACGATGTGTTAAATTAGCTCTGCGGCCTAATCGAGAGGTAGCAGAAGAGGGCCGGGTGGATTGCTTGTTCGCCCCGAAGAAGAATTAGCCGAATTAAAACTGTTGAGGTAAAAGCGATGACAAGCCCAATAAGAATCGCGATCGCTGGTGTGGGCAATTGTGCCAGCTCTCTGGTCCAGGGAATAACGTACTACAAAGGTCGTAACCCGGCTGATGTCGCCGGGCTCATGCACCCTCAGATTGGACAGTGGCGCTGTAGCGATATCGAGGTGGTCGCCGCTTTCGACATCGACCGTCGAAAGGTGGGGAAACCACTGTCAGAGGCCGTTTTCGCGAAGCCGAACTGCACCCTGAGCTTTCAACAAGCCTTGCCGGTTTCCGAGGTGGCCGTGCTAATGGGGCCCGTTCTCGATGGGGTGGCGCCACACATGGCGAACTACACGGAGGATGAGGCGTTCCGTGTCGCCGATCAGGAAGCAGTCGATGTGGCCCAAGCGCTGAAGGAAGCCGGAGCAGAAATCATGGTGTGTTATCTCCCCGTGGGTTCCGAGCAGGCGGTACGGCATTACGCGCAGGCATGTCTCGAAGCGCGTGTGGCCATGGTCAACTGCATGCCGGTGTTCATCGCGTCCGATCCCGGATGGGGTCAGCGGTTTCAGCGTGCGGGGATCCCGATCGTAGGTGACGACATCAAGAGCCAAGTGGGGGCGACGATCGTTCATCGCATGCTCTCGCGCTTGTTTGCGGATCGGGGCGTGCGGCTCGATCGCACCTATCAGTTGAACACCGGGGGAAATACCGATTTCCTCAATATGCTGGCCATGGACAGGCTGAGATCAAAAAAACATTCCAAGACCGAATCGGTGCAATCGCAACTTGACCAGCGGCTGGATCCCCGCAACATCCA
>JBOHHR010000121.1:0-4566 GCA_050725475.1 Gammaproteobacteria bacterium
AGCAGTCTCTCGCATCACGCCCGCGAAGTCATCGAAGCGGCGCTGGCGAAATATCCCCCCGAACAAAAGCGCTCGGCCGTGCTGGCAGCCTTGCATGCCGTGCAACACGAGAACGGCGGTTGGCTTAGCACAGAGCTGATGGATAAAGTGGCGGATTACTTGGAGCTGCCCCCGATTGCTGTCTACGAGGTCGCGTCGTTTTACTCCATGTTCGAGACCAAACCGGTCGGCCGTCACAGCGTCTCGGTGTGCACCAACATCTCCTGCATGCTGCGCGGTGCGGAGGAGCTGGTTGCGCATATCCAGAAGAAGCTGGGAACCACCCTGGGACAAAGCACACAAGACGGTCGCATCTATCTCAAGCAAGAGGAAGAATGCTTGGCTGCCTGCTGTGGGGCGCCGATGATGATGGTGGACCACAAATACTACGAAAACCTCACCCTGGAGAAGGTGGACCAGATCCTCGATCAACTGACATGAGCAAACTAGCGCAAAATTTAGTGTGCTTTAACACCTTCAAGTTCGATCCCCCTTGGAGCCTTGAGAACTATCTCAAGGTCGGAGGATACCAGCCCTGGAAGCGTATCCTGCGAGAAAAGACTACGCGCGAGGCCATCGTCACCGAAGTGAAGGAATCGGGCCTGCGCGGGCGAGGCGGGGCGGGTTTCCTGACCGGGCTGAAGTGGAGCTTCATGCCCAAGGAAGTCAAAGGGCCGCATTACATCGTCTGCAACTCGGACGAAAGCGAGCCGGGAACCTGCAAGGACCGCGACATCGTGCGCTTTAACCCCCATGCGCTGGTCGAAGGAATGGCCATAGCGGGTTATGCCATCGGCGCCCGGGTGGGCTACAACTACCTGCGCGGGGAGTTCATGGACGAGCCCTGCCAGCGCTTTGAAAACGCCCTAAAGGAGGCTTATCAGGCAGGGTTTCTGGGCAAGAACGTCCTGCGCTCCGGGGTCGATTTTGATCTCTATAACCACTTGGGGGCCGGCGCTTATATCTGCGGCGAGGAAACGGCGCTGCTTGAATCCCTGGAAGGAAAGAAAGGCATGCCCCGTTTCAAACCGCCTTTCCCCGCCAATTACGGTTTGTATGGCCGCCCCACCACCATTAACAACACCGAATCCTTAGCGTCCGTGCCCAGCATCATGCTCCAGGGCGCCAAGTGGTTTGCCGAGCTCGGTCCGCCCAAAAGCGGCGGCACCAAGCTCTTCTCCGTGAGCGGTCATGTCGAGCGGCCGGGCAATTTCGAGGTTCCCCTGGGGATCCCGTTTCGGGATCTGTTGGATCTCGCAGGTGGCATGCTGGGCGGACGGCCGCTTAAAGCGGTTATCCCCGGCGGGTCCTCGGTGCCGGTGGTGCCGGGCGAGATGATGATGGAGGCGAGCATGGATTACGACTCTATTGTCAAGGCCGGTTCCTTGTTGGGCTCCGGGGCGGTGGTAGTGATGGACGACAGCACCTGCATGGTGCGCATGTTACGACGGATCTCACGCTTCTACTTTGCCGAGTCCTGCGGCCAATGCACACCCTGCCGCGAGGGCACGGGGTGGCTGTACCGCATGCTGACTCGGATCACGGAAGGCAAAGGCTGCCCGCAAGACATAGACAAGCTGGACCATGTCGCAAGCAAGATCGAAGGGCACACGATATGCGCCCTAGGGGAGGCCGCCGCCTGGCCCGTGCGCAGCTTCATCAAACATTACCGGCACGAGTTCGCTTACTACATCGAGCACGGGCGGAGCCTGGTTGAAACCCCGCAGCGGGAAGCGGCGTGAGCGTTGCGGGCCCCATAGAACGATAAGCGATGAGCGAAGATAAAGTCACCCTAGAAGTCGACGGTAAAACCCTGCAGGCGCGCAAGGGCGCCATGCTGATCGAGGTTACCGATGATGCAGGGATTTACGTGCCCCGCTTTTGCTATCACAAGAAACTCTCCATCGCCGCTAACTGCCGCATGTGCCTGGTCGAAGTCGAAAAGGCGCCCAAACCCTTACCCGCCTGTGCCACGCCCGTCGCCGAGGGCATGAACGTTTTTACCCGCTCCCCATTTGCCAAGGAAGCGCAAAAAGCGACCATGGAATTTTTGCTGATCAACCATCCACTAGATTGCCCCATCTGCGATCAGGGCGGTGAATGCGAACTGCAGGATCTCGCTATGGGATATGGCGGTGATGTGTCACGCTACACGGAGCGCAAACGGGCGGTCAAGGATAAGAACATCGGGCCTTTGATCCATACCGACATGACCCGTTGCATCCATTGCACGCGCTGCGTGCGCTTCGGGGAGGAAATCGCGGGGTTGCGCGAGCTAGGCGCGACCGGCCGCGGGGAAAACATGGAGATCGGTACCTATATCGAACAAGCGATGATCTCGGAGCTTTCCGGGAACGTCATCGATCTATGTCCCGTGGGCGCGTTGACATCCAAGCCTTACCGCTATACCGCGCGCGCTTGGGAACTGCGTCAATGCGAGGGCGTCGCACCTCACGACTGCATCGGTTCCAATCTTCACATCCATGTCAAAGGCAATCGGGTTAAACGCGTAGTCCCCAAAGAAAACGAAGCCATCAACGAGACCTGGATCTCCGATCGCGATCGCTACAGCTATGAGGGGCTGTACGGTGCGGATCGGCTAAGCGTCCCGCTCATCAGGGAGCATGGGGGATGGCGGGAGAGCGACTGGGAGACGGCCCTGAATTTTGCCGTGCTAGGGCTCAGACGCCTAATCGAGCAATACGGGCCGGAACAACTCGCTTGTCTGTCGACCCCAACCGCCACCCTGGAAGAGCTTTATCTGCTGCAAAAGCTCGCGCGCGGCTTGGGCTGCCCGAATCTGGACCACCGGCTGCTTCAGACCGATTTCAGCGATCAGGAAAAGGCGCCGCTATTCCCTTGGTTGGGTCAGCCGCTCGCCGATCTGGAGCGCGTGGGGGCGGCTCTTTTGGTCGGCTGCGATCCGCGCCGGGAACAGCCCATCGCCAATCACCGCTTGCGCAAGGCGGCTCTGCGCGGGGCCAAGGTGGCGGTTTTAAACCCAGTGGAGTTCGGATTTAACTTCGAGCTAGCCGAAGCCCTGGTGGTGCCGCCCTCGCAAATGGTAAGCGCGCTCGCGGGCCTAACCAAAGCCGCTTTGCAACGGCGGGGATCCAATGCCGATGGGATCCTCGCGGCCCTGCTTGCAGATCGGGAAGTCGCTCCCGTGCACCAGGCCATCGCGGGCTTGCTCATGGCGGGGAAGGAAGCAGCCGTGTTGTTGGGCGAGCATGCGATCCATCATCCTCAATTCAGCCTGTTGCGTTTCCTGGCGGGTTCGGCGGCGCGCTTGAGCGGAGCGCGGCTCGGCTACTTGCCGGAGGCCGCCAATAGCTGCGGTGCCTGGCTGGCCGGCATGCTACCCCACCGGGAAGCGGGGGGAAAAGCAGCGGCGAAAACGGGGCTGGACACGCAAGCCATGTTTGCCCAAGCGCGAAAAGGCTACATGCTGTTCGGGTTAGAGCCGGAACGCGATCTGGCGAGACCCATCCAAGCCCTGAATGCATTGCGAGCAGCGGAATTCGTTCTCGCTTACTCCGCCTACCGCACCCCGGTGCTAGAACGCTACGCTCATGTGGTGTTGCCGATCGGCTTGTTCGCCGAGTCCGGGGGCACGTACGTAAACGCCGGCGGGGACTGGCAGAGCTTCGGGGCAGCGGTGCCGCCGCTCGGCGAGGCGCGCCCGGGGTGGAAGATCCTGCGCATGCTGGGCAAGCTTTGCGGCTTGCCGGGGTTTGATCATGTGTCCGTAGAACAAATCACCGAAGAAGCGCGTTCCAAGTTCGGGGCTGCGGCAGCGGTGAACGAAGGCCGATGGGCTCAACCTTCCACGCTTCCCCGGACGCCGGCGAACGGCTTGGAGCTGGTTTACCAGAGACCTTTGTATAGCCTAGACCCCTTGCTGCGCCGTGCGCCTGCCCTACAACAGATGCAGGCCGTAGTGTACAAGGACGGGATCTCCATCAACCCGCGCTTGGCGCAGGCTCTTGGTTTGGGGCCGGAGACAGAGGCCGCGCTGGCACGCGATGGTGCGGAGCTGGTGCTCCCCGTGTCCATCGACCGAGCGCTGCCCAACAATACCGTCTTGCTGCGCTTGAATCGAGAGCTGAGCTTCGATTTAGGAATAAGCGAGGGATCCCTTACCCTGGAACCGTATACGGCCGCCGGCAGGAGCGGATCGCTGCCATGATGGAAACCCCATGATGGAAACCATTCTCATCCTCGCCAAGATCGTCGCCATCGTGGTGCCTTTGCTGTTGTCGGTGGCGTATTTGACCTACGCGGAACGCAAGATCATCGGCTATATGCAGGTCCGGATCGGCCCCAATCGGGTGGGGCCGGGGGGCTGGTTACAACCGATTGCCGATAGCCTCAAGCTGCTCACCAAAGAGGTGATACTACCCAGCGGCGCCAATCGGTTCTTGTTCCTGCTGGCGCCGGTGATCGCTTTGATCCCGGCGCTTGCGGCCTGGGCGGTGATCCCCTTCGATGAGCTGAAGGTGCTGGCCGATATCAATGCCGGCCTGC
>JBOHHR010000122.1:0-1881 GCA_050725475.1 Gammaproteobacteria bacterium
CCTCAACGAACTATACTTAGGGCTGAAACGGCTGTCCAACGGAGAACTCAGTGGACAGGCGGGTTCCTACGAGCACGCCGTTGGTAACCGCTCTCCGGTTGATCGAAGCGCCCTAGCGCAATCCAAGCACATCCTGCATATCAAACAAACCCTGCTCCCGTTGCATGACCCAACGAGCCGCACGCAACGCGCCGCTTGCAAATGTCTGCCGGCTTGAAACTTTGTGCACGAATTCGATGCATTCCCCGGCGCCGGCAAACAGCACCGTGTGTTCCCCCAGAATATCCCCTGCCCGGACGGTGGAGAATCCGATCGTCTTGCCATCGCGTTCTCCGATCTGGCCTTGACGGCCATAAACAGCGCAATCTGGCAGCTTTCGGCCCAAGGCTTTGGCCACCACCTCTCCCATACGAAGGGCGGTGCCGGAAGGGGCGTCGATCTTTTGGCGGTGATGCGCTTCCAGGATCTCGACATCGAACTCGTCGCCCAATACCTGGGCGGCGGTCTCTAGGAGCTTTAAGCACAGGTTCACCCCCACGCTCATGTTGGGCGCGAATACGATCGCGATCCGCTGCGCGGCGTCGGATAGTGCCTGTCGCTGCTCATCCGACAACCCCGTGGTGCCGATGACCATGCGTTTTTTCTCTAGCGCACACGCTACGGCGTGGCGCCTGCTTGCTTCGGGGTGGCTGAAGTCGACTGCAACGTCCAGGTGCTGGAGAAATTCGTGTAAATCAGCGGTTACCTTTACTCCTCGCCGACCGATCCCAGCTAATTCACCGGCATCCATGCCGACACAAGCTGTCCCAGACCGCTCAAGTGCGGCGCTGAACGCCAGTTCAGCGGCTTGATCACAAGCGGCGATCAGCGTTTTCCCCATGCGCCCCGCCGCCCCACAGATCCCGACCCGGATCACCGCTCGCTTCCCGTCACAAACGCATATCCTCGAAAAATTTCTTAACGCCATCCATCCACGAGCTCTCCCGCGGGCGATGGCGACTTCCTTCGTTGGTCAAAGTGTTCTCGAACGCGCGCAAGATCTGCTTTTGGTCTTCATTCAGATCGACCGGTGTTTCAATAACCACGCGACAATGCAAATCGCCGATTTCTCCGCCTCGAACCATCTGCACGCCTTTGCCCCTAAGGCGGAACACTTTACCAGTCTGGGTCCCTGCCGGGATCTTCAGCGCTACCTTCCCGGCTAGGGTCGGGACTTCGAATTCCCCTCCCAAGGCGGCTGTCACGAAACCGATGGGAACCTCGCACAGGAGATGCGGCCCCTCACGGGTAAAGATGGGGTGCGCCTTAACGTGTACACTGACATAGAGATCTCCCGGTGGACCCCCCACCTCTCCAGGCTCCCCTTCTCCCGTCAAGCGGATCCGATCCCCGGTATCCACCCCAGCCGGCACTTTGACAGATAGGGTTTTGTGCTCTTTGATCCGGCCTTGGCCACGACATTGGCGGCAAGGCTCAGCGATAATTCGGCCCCTACCGCGGCATTTCGGACAGGCCTGCTGAATGGAAAAGAACCCCTGCTGCATACGCACCTGCCCGTGGCCACCACAGGTTGAACATGCGGTGGGGGAGGAGCCCGGGCGGGCGCCACTGCCGCCACAGGCGTCACACTTCGTCAGCGCGGGGACGCGGATCGAGGTCGTGGTGCCGAACGCGGCTTCTTCAAGGCTAAGCTCGAGCCCGAAGCTGAGATCGGCTCCGCGATACACGCGTGTCCCCCCACGCGCGCTGGTTCCAAAGATGTCTCCGAAAACGGAGTCGAAGATGTCGCTAAAACTCTGGCCCCCACCCATTCCAGCGGATGTATCCACACCCGCGTGACCAAATTGATCGTAAGCCGCCCGCTTGCGAGGATCCGATAAC
>JBOHHR010000123.1:0-3832 GCA_050725475.1 Gammaproteobacteria bacterium
TTTTTAGCCACCTTGAGGAAGAGCGGTTGACGGTTCCGGTGCGCATCTCTGAGTTGCCTAAGTAACGCTTGAGGGTATGCGCGATATCCTCCAGACGTCTCTTGTCGCGTATGGGCTGATTCGTCGCCGCGTCCAAGACGATGTACGTGTCCAAGGTATAACCGTTCGCCGTTGTGATGATGCGCGCATCCAATATGTTCAAGCCCATCCGATCCAGGGCCCCGGTAGTGGCGGGAAAGACGTGTTCCTCATCTCGCGTATAGATGAATACCTCCGTGCCGCCGCGTGAGGTTCGCGGGCGCATGATGACCAAGGGCAGCGGCTGCTGTTTGTCTCCCAGTATGCACCGTGTCTGCCAGGCGATCTCGTCCGGCCAGTAGCGCACGAAATAATCCTCGCCTAAGTCCTCCCAAAGCGCGATGATGGGCGCTTTCGGTATATCGAGGGTGCACAGCACAGCGAGCACTTCACCTTGCACCTCTGCGATCCGTTCTCTTTTCTCCATGGGGTTTTCAACGCCTCGGCGCAAAACCTGAAGCGTGTTCCGATACAGCCCCGTCAGCAGCGTCTCCTTCCAGTCGTTCCACAACGAGGGATTGGTGCCCCTGATGTCCGCCACCGTCAATAGATATAAGTAATCGAGATGAAGCTTGTCGCCCACGCGCCGCGCAAAGCGATTGACCACTTCGGGATCCCCGATGTCTTCCCGCTGAGAAGTCCTGGAGAACAGGAGATGGTTGCGAACCAGCCAAGCGACGAGGCGAATGTCGTAGGCACCCAAGCCATGATGGCGGCAAAACGCTTCTGCTTCCTGGGCCCCGATCTCCGAGTGGTTGCCCCCTCGGCCCTTGGCGATGTCGTGGAACAGTGCCGCGATGTACAGCAGCTCGATCTTGGGGATCTGGTTGACGATCTCGTGGCATAGGGGCAGTTCCTGGGCACAATTCGGATCGTTATAGCGACACACGTTTTCGACAACTGTCAGGGTATGCGCATCGACGGTGAACACGTGGAATAGATCGAACTGCATCAATCCGGTAACCGCCTCGAACACCGGCAGGTAGGCGCCGAGCACGCCATAGCGATGCATGCGTTGCAGTCCGGTGCCAAAGCATGCCGGCTGGCGGAGGATCTCCATGAACAGGCTACGGGCCCGAATATCTTTGCGAAACTTCTGGTCGATGAGATGCCGGTGATCACGGATAAGCCGTATGGTGCTGGCACGCACGCCTTGGATACGGGAGTCGCGCTGCATCAGCAGGAAGACCTCCAACAGCGCCAGCGGTTGTTTTGCAAAAACCTGCTCGTCGCGCACCTCGATGAATTGGTTTCGGGTTTGAAATCGCTGGCTTAGGGATCGCACCGGCTCTTTCTTATGCCGCTCCAGGATGGCTTCTCGAAACAACGCCAGCAGCAGCTCGTTCAGGCGAACGATTTCCATCGCCGTGCGGTAGTACATTTTCATGAAGCGTTCGACGCCGAGCTGCCCATCGGTGTCTTTGCCGTACCCGAATTCCCGAGCCACGTTACGCTGATAGTCGAACAAGAGCCGATCCTCGCGTTTGCCGGCCAGCAGATGCAAAGCCGTGCGTACACGCCACAGAAACGACTGCCCGACCTCTAGAACCTGGTATTCTTCGGCCGTAATAAACTGATGTTGCACCAGTTCCTGTAGGGTCTCGGCCCCGAAATGGCGCTTTGCCACCCAAGCGATGGTGTGGATATCCCGCAGCCCACCAGGGCCTTCTTTGATATGCGGTTCCAGGTTCTCAGCCGTATCGTTGAAGCGCCGATGGCGGGCAAGCTGCTCTTCGCACTTGGCTTCGAAAAACTTGCGTGAGGCCCAGATGGATCGGGGGCCAGTGACATCGCGCATCGCTTGGTAGAGCTTCCGATCTCCGCGTAACATCCGAGCCTCTATCAGATTCGTAGCGATGCTGAGGTCGGATTTCGCCTCCATTTTGCATTGCCTTATGGTCCGCACACTGTGACCGAGATCGAGCCCTATGTCCCACAGAAAAGTAACCAAGGATTCCAGCGCGCGGCATAAGCCACGGTTCATGCGCGGGGGGACTAGAATAGTGATATCGATATCGGACCCGGGGTGTAACTCCCCTCGTCCGTAGCCGCCCACGGCGACCAGGGCAACACGGCCGTCCGCTAACGGCGCGTGTTGCTGCCAGGCTACGGCCAGGATTCGGTCCATCATTTGCGCCCGCAAGCGGACCAACTTGTCCACCGAATAGCCCGAATAAAACGCTTGCCTGAGGTAGCCGTGGGTGGTGTTGAGCGCTGAGCGGAAGGCGCTCAGCCGTCTCGCCGGGTCAACAGCCGCCTCGAGGGTTTGGGCAATCGATCCAAGCTCGGCTGGGATTGGTGACAGAGCCCCGGGGCCGTCTAGCGAGAAATTTCCCGACTCCTTAAAGAGTGTCGCCATCTAATTTGGTGAGCACCTCGTGGCCGGTCTCCGTAACCAGGATCGTGTGTTCCCATTGTGCGGATGGGCTTCGGTCCTTGGTCACCACGGTCCAGTTGTCCGGGAGCAATTTGACATGCCTCTTGCCCGCGTTAACCATGGGCTCGATGGTAAAAGTCATCCCCGGCTCCAACATTAACCCAGTCCCCGCCTTGCCGTAGTGTAGCACCTGCGGTTCCTCGTGGAACTCGCGCCCAATCCCGTGGCCGCAGTATTCTCGCACCACCGAATAGCCATTTTTCTCCGCATGCTGTTGGATGGCATGTCCGATGTCCCCCAGGCGCACGCCGGGCCGGACCATCGCTATACCAAGGCACATGCATTCATGGCTCACCGCGACTACCCGCCGTGCGCGCAAGGGGGCATCTCCCACGATGAACATCTTGCTGGTGTCCCCGTGAAACCCATTTTTTATCACGGTGATGTCGATATTGATGATATCGCCGTTTTTTAGGGTTCTGTCGCCGGGGATTCCATGACAGACCACATGATTCACGGAGGTGCAGATGGATTTGGGAAACCCGCGGTAATTCAACGGTGCCGGGGTGGCATCCAGCTCCCCGACGATGAAATCGTGGCAGATCCTATTCAGTTCGCCGGTGGTAATGCCGGGTTGCACCTGCGGCCGGATCATGCATAGCACCTGCGCGGCCAGCATTCCAGCCACACGCATTTTCTCGATCTCCGCAGCACTCTTAATGGTAACCGGCATCGTTTTTTGAAAGCGGTTTGTTGAGACCAGCACGATATGGTATAAAGCGCCGGCTTATGAAGCAAACGGAAGCACTACACCCGGGCAGGCACATGAGCCCGCGGGAATCGGTGCGAGAAAACGCGATACAAACATCTCACACGCGCCCGACAACATACACTTGGGTGCCCTTGGGCATAAACCTGGGGTGGGTGTATGGGGCTCGTGGTGGCTCAACCCAGATTTGGAGAAACTAGATGGCAGATATCAGCATGCGGCAGATGCTGGAAGCGGGGGTGCATTTCGGGCATCAAACCCGCTATTGGCATCCCAAAATGGCGCCCTACATCTTCGGCGAGCGCAACAAGATCCATATCATCAACCTGGAAACCACGCTTCCTCTGCTCAAAGAGGCGATGAACTTTCTCGGCAAGATGGCTGCCCGCAACGCAACCATCCTTTTCGTCGGTACCAAGCGCGCAGCCCAGGAGATCGTGCAACAAGAAGCGAGCCGGTGCGGTATGCCCTATGTCAACCGCCGTTGGCTCGGGGGCATGCTAACCAACTTCAAAACGGTTAAGCAATCGCTCAAGCGGCTGAAAGATCTGCAACAGATGGAGCAGGATGGAAGCCTGGAACGCCTCAGCAAAAAAGAGTTGCTGACC
>JBOHHR010000124.1:0-6569 GCA_050725475.1 Gammaproteobacteria bacterium
GGGCAACCAACGACGGCCATGACGCGGAGGCGATTTGCGAGGCCGTGTGCCGGCCGGGGATGCGTTTTGTGGCGATCAACACGCAGGGGCAGCAAGATATCCAGATGTTGCATCGGATCAGAAGCCGGGTGCTAGGAGAGCGGACGGCGCTCATACCAGATCCGGGGGTTATTGGGCGAATGCGGCATCGTGTTTGGGCAGGGGCCGGGCCAGGTACGGCGGGGGATCGCGGTGCTGCTCGCGGGTGAGGATCCGCGTTTGTCCACGATGGCGCGTGCGCTGGTGTTGGGCGGAGTTTCGGGAGCTCGATGAGCGCATCCGCCACTACGATGCGCGGGGCAAAGCCACCTGCCTGGGTGATGTGCGTAGCGTGAAGGTGCAAGCACTGCCCGGGATCGGCCCACTCACGGCCACGGCACTGGTGGCCGCCGTCAACGACGGCAAGCAGTTTCAAAACGGGAGGCAGATGGCGGCCAACCTGGGGTTGACGCCGCGCGAGCACTCGAGCGGTGGGAAACAGCGGCTCCTGGGTATCACCAAACGCGGCAATACCTACCTGCGTACCCTGCTCATCCACGGAGCGCGCACCGTGTTACGGCACGCGACGGGTAAAACCGACCGGCTCTCGCGCTGGGCACTGGCAATTCAAGCCCGACGCGGTGCCAATGTCGCCGCCGTGGCGCTGGCCAACAAACTCGTGCGGATCGCCTGGGCGGTGCTGGCCCGCGATCGGAGATACCGGGCGGATTGGGCGGAGCAACCGGTTTGATGCCAGGCGGGACGGTTTGAGTCCCAGCGTATTCGGTTAACAAACACACCCCAGATTGCGAAGGTGAAGAAGCAAGTGATGGCACAACAGGTGAGACCGGCGTTCTGCGATTCCGTCCCGCGTAGTGGCCTTCGAGGCCGTCACCCTATAAGGAACCAGAACGCGCACATTCCATCATGGCCGGAGCCGATACCGTGCTCACCAACAGGCCGGATATATACATGCAGCTTAGCCTTGGCCTACTTTTTCGGCAGTAGCGCCGGCAGCCGGGAGAAGACCGAGACTATGGCCCGGCTGGCGAGCGGGCGCCGGAGGGTGCTATGAGATCTCCGTCGGATCCGTGCGCGCCGCCGTGAGCGGCTTCGCGCCCAGCACCATCGTTACCAGCGCCGGAAACGCGGTTCTTGCCCATCTCCCAACGCCAGTAGCTGGCGTAGGGAACGTTTAGGCGCTGCGCCATGGCGCCGGGGCCAAGCCCAAGGCGCAGCCACCCGTTTCAGCTCGTCGGCGGTCATTGGGTGATCTCCAGGTGGCGCTCGAGGCGCTCGATGCGCTGCTCCAGCTCGCGCACGCGGTCATGGCCCGCATAGACGGCGGTCGTGAGGGCGCCGAGCTGCTGCCCGATGGCGGCGATCTCGACCCGCAGGCCTTTCTGCCCCTCGTTAAGTTGCGCTACATCTGCTTGAATGCGGCGCAGGATTTCCAGCACTAAATTCTCGGTCTCGGTCATTCGCTAACCTCCAGGCGCCGTTCGAGGCGCTCGCTACTCATCGCTAAGCTCCAAGCGTTTTTCAATCCGTTCCAGCCGGCGCTGGTTCGATACCTCGACCACCGCTAAGCGCTGCTCGATCGCGCTCAAGCGGCTCTCGATGACGCCCAGACGCAGCTCGATGCGCTCGGTGCGCTCGCTGAGCCCGGCGATATCGGCGCGCAGCGCACGCAGCAATTCCAGCACTAAATCTGCGTTCATAGGATTTTCCCGGCCACCGCCCACAGGAAGGCGGTCAAGGGCGTCGAAGCGCCGGCGCGCTCCAACTGCTCGAAGCGCTGATCGATGCGCGCGAAGCGGCGGTCGATGTCCAATTTCGTGGCAAACATAAGAAACCTCCGGCATTGTGCGATGCGATGCGCCCGCACCGGGCGCCTAAGCCGCCGCACGGGGGGCTTAGCTCTCAGATGGGAAACGGGTAGCTAGAGACACCCGGCCGGCTTTTTTCTTTAACGTCAGCCTCTCAGCTCTGACGGATGCGATAGGCTCGCACCGGGCCCTTACCCGACTCTTTGGCCGGAATCGGCTTAAGATTCTTTCCTTGGTTTCCCGGCTGTCTCCTCGGCCCTGGTCTGCCGATTCCCATCCTTCCAGTCCCATCTTATCGCATTCTGCGATAGTAACTATAGGTAAGGCAGCCGAAAGCTCACCTCACGCGCGCCCACGTGCACGCCGGCGGCGGTCAGCATTGCGGCGATCTCGGCGCGCGATTGGCGCGCGGGCACGGTGGTGGTGTAGTTCAGCAGGCTCATCGCGCCCGCCCTCCGAGGACCAGGCCGATAGCCTCGATGTGGGACCGGGAGGGCCAGTCTTCTTCGGCGAGCCAGCGGCGCACGCTGCGATCGGACACGGACAGCATGCGTGCGATCTCGCGGATGGAAAACCGGCGCCCCTCGACGGCGTGGGCGATCCGCGCCAGCGCCTGTGCGCGCCCTTGGTTTGAGCCCCGGCGCCGTCCAGCTGGCCAGTGACCGCGGCCCGTCCACACGTTGGCTCACGGCGCGAACACCTTCCACAACAAGGGCACCGAGATCGCGAGGTTAAATCCGACCATCCACACCTCCCCGCGCAGCACCGCAAAGTCGGTGCGCAAAGCCGCAAACTCGGTGCGCAGATCATCGGCGATGTCCGTCTTGGTCGCGACTTCCCCCTTCGGCGCCACGGCTTCCGCCGCCGCACTCGCCTGTTCGTCCGGGACCCCGGCCGCTTTCAGCGCCTCGTAGATCTCCCGGATCATGGTGCTCATGCTGGCTCGCGCTCTGTCGGGCGCGGATCCGTCCGCGCGCGGAGCTCCTGTGCCGCCAGCAGCGCCGCCACCAGGCGCGCGAGCGCCGGACGGATCCGACGGCCCCCGCGCTCCAGGCGCCAGTAATTGGCGTAGGTTCGGCTAACTTTATGCTCAACATATCCCCACAGCGTAATCCAGTAAGCCGCTTTAAGCCCACATACTCCTGAAGGAAAGGCGGGGATACCGATAGAAATAGCTCAAGCTCGGCATCGGTAAGGTACCGGTTGCGCGCCTTCTCCGGGTTTCGGGAGACATGCCTACAGGGATTTTCTGGGCGCTGCACGAGATGGCCGGGCGCCTCTTGGAGGCCCACGCGCGCCGCATGTGGGCCGCCCCCGAGGGCGACACGATCGCCCGCCTGCAGGCGGCCTATCTCGGCAGCGAGGGCGTGCTGGAAGCGAAGGCAACGGAGGACACGCAGTGACCCGGCCGCTGTTCCCCTACACGGCCATCGTCGGCCAGGAGGCGATGCAGCGGGCGCTGATCTTCAACGCGATCGATCCCTCCATCGGCGGGGTCTTGATCAGCGGGACGCGCGGCACTGCCAAGTCCACCGCCGCGCGCGCTCGCGGCCCTGTTGCCGGAGATCGAGACCGTCGCGGGCGATCCGTTCCGGTCGGCCCCGGATGCGGACCAGCGCGATCAGGTGATGCGCATGACCACTCCGTTCGTCAACCTCCCCATCGGCGCCACCGAGGACAGCGTGCTTGGCACCCTCGACATCGAGCGGGTGTTGAAGACCGGCGAGCGCCGTTTTACGCTGGGCTTGCTCGCGCGAGCGAACCGCGGCGTGCTCTATGTGGATGAGGTGAACCCGCTGCCGGATCACCGTCGATTGCCTGTTGGACGCGGTGGCGATGGGCGTCAATCGGGTGGAGCGCGAGGGGCTTTCCTTCGAGCACGAGGCGCGCGTGATCCTGGTGGGCACGATGAACCCGGAAGAGGGCGAGTTGCGCCCGCAGCTACTGGACCGGTTCGGTCTCTGCGCCGGGGTGAACGGGTACCTCGAACCCGAAGAGCGCAAGGAGGTGATCCGACGGCGCATCGCCTTCGACGCCGATGCGCACGCCTTCGCCGCGCACTGGGTCAGCCTTGTCGGTTCGTTTCAGATACCGACGGCGGCCTGACTACGAATTCGCCTCCGACGCGTGATTAACGAGAACGAGAACCTCCGAGGGCGGCAAGTTGCGGATTTCCACGAATGCCGTTCCGTCTCCCAGCTTCACCGGGACACGCGAACCGATCGGACGTGCAACGCCACCGGCCGATCCGCTAGCCGTCTCCGCTGTATTGGCGATGACGGTCAGCTCGCTTCCCGACGGATTGAGGCCGGCATCGACCAGCACATCGCTGCCGCGCAACTGGGTCCCATGGGCGTTGACAACGCACAGCGCCTCTTCGTCGCTCAGAATCCGCGACCAGGTGATAAGTTCTCCTGGCCCGCGCCGCGTGAACGGGTCCCCGAACACGGAACTCGGCCGCAGGTATTGCCGGCCCTGCCGCAGCACCGGAAATTTCTTGCGAACAGCCCCCAGGGCAGCGGTCCGCCGGTACGTGGCGAAGTCCGGATCGAAGCAATGAGCGCCCGCCGTGCCGAACGGTCCGAAGCCCGGCAAAGTTGGATCGAGTTCGCTGCTCGGCGTGCGCCGGAGATGACAAGGACCAAACATCGCCTCGCGCAGGTAGCGATCTGCGTGATCCCCTCCTTTCCAACTCGGCAGGAACTTGCGTTCGGACTCCTCGGGTCCAGCAAACGATTGTTCCGTCCCGTAGTAGATGCACGGAATGCCAAGTGCGAACAACTGCAGGGCCACGCCCGCCACGACCTGCTGCTCCGTTGCCGCTTCACTCGAGAATCGAATCTTGACTCCGAAGACATGGTCGTGATCGTCGAGGATCGAGACGTGCCGCTGGCCGAGATTGCGGTGGGAACCCACTCCGCACTGCCCGCATCGAAACCGTCAAAGTAAGCCCGAGGGTGGGTGAGCCCCTTGGCGACGTTCTGGAGCGTGGGTCGCATGTCGCCGATGTCGAGCGCAGCGTCCAAGTTGCCCCCGAGCACGTCGAGGTAGCGATCCTGCGCGAAATCGCCACCGGCCACTTCACCGATGAGCAGGAAGCTGGCCTTCCCCAGGTTCGCCGCGAATTCCTTAATCGCGCCGCAGAAGTTGCGCCCTTCCTCGAACGACACGTGTTTCAGCGTGTCGATGCGGAACCCGTCGCAATCCGTCAGCGCGATCCAATACTTGTAGCAGTCGGCGAGGTGGTTCAGGACGCCAGGATTGTCGAGAGCCAGGTCGCGGAGGGTAAAGAAGTCCGTCCGTTTGTGCTCGGCATGCAAGTCCTCAAGGCTACCGGCGCCCAGATCGCCCTTGCCCGCGCGCGCACAGAATCCCAGCGATGTAGTCGGGGAGCCGAATGAACTCGTCAAACCACATCGCATTCGCGCCGGCATTTGGCGTCGGCACGGCGATCACCGGCATACCTGGCAGCATCGGAACGGTAAAGTGTTGCGCCAGGCCATATAGATTTTCTCGGCCAATGTCCCATACCATGCCGTCGCACCAGGTTGTCATGCTGTCACAGTCGGAAAACCACCCGATGAGTTCTACAGAGCATTCGCGCGCGAGCAAGAGAGTCACAAAACAGAAAAGGTGTGAGAGCATGTACAGGTCGGCTAGCAGTTCGACGTTGAAATTCTTGGCCTGCGCCTCCTGTTTGAGTTTTTTGAGGCGGCCCACATTTTCCTTTGAGCGGCGCTGCTGGACCATGCTGTCCACGGTGATTTTGAGGATCTCACGAGCCACCTGCAGAGGATCCGAACCCGGACCGTTGTTGGACACGGCTGGCGCATTTTGCATTACGAATCCGAAGTGAAATCGGCGCGGATGCGCAAGAAATGCTGCAGCGTCCCTTTCTATATTCTTCGTCTTCTTGAGATCTTTCGGTAGCGCGCCGCGGATCTCGGCCACGAGCAAGTCAGGGTACGCGTCGTAGGGAATGATGGTGAAGGTGAACGCATTGTTCGGCCGCTCCTTGTCATGGAGGCAGAAGTCAGCGGCGATTTGCCACTTCTTCACATGCGGGTTTGCCGCCAAGAAGTTACGAAAAGCATCGATGGCCGACTTGTCAACGGTATCGAAAAAGACACGGAGGAATTCTGTGGGCTGGATCAAAGCGCATTCTCCAACATTTGCTTTGCTCTCCTTGCATTCTGCCAATCTTCCCCTTGCGCAATCACTCAACGATTTGCAGGTAGCAACAAGTGCCCGGTTAGGCAGGGCCAGATCACTAAAAAGCTATTGACAACAGTCGGTTATCGTGATCGAGTATCGCTTTTTGAGGGGAGATACTCATGGCACAGCGAACCGACGCATTCGATTGTAGGTCACGTTTCGATTCTGGAAGATCCACGGATTGAGCGGCATAAGAAGCATAACTTGGTGGACATTTTGGTGCTGGCGATTTGTGGGGTGTTAAGTGGTGCGGAAGGATGGGAAGCGATCGAAGAATACGGCCAAACGAAACTCGAATGGCTGAGGAAGTTTATCCCATTGGAGAACGGTATTCCGGTCCATGACACCATGGCGCGGGTGCTGTCGAGGATCTCGGCCAAAGGGCAACAGATACTATGAAGGGCCGTATTTAGAGTACCTTTGGCGGATCTGAAAAACCGACTAAGAGGAGACCAAAGATGACCGTAACGACCCTTCGAGTGAAAGATACCGTAAGTGAGCGGGTGT
>JBOHHR010000125.1:0-6111 GCA_050725475.1 Gammaproteobacteria bacterium
CTATAGACGATCTCACCCGGGGCAGCTGCTTTCACGAGTTGACCGCGGGTTCCGAAAATGTTCACGCCTTTGGTGCCGCGCGTCGAGTTCGCCGCCTCCACTTTTCCGTTTGTCGGCCACTGCCACCGGATGCCTCCCTTCGTTTGGGTCACGGCCGCGGGCTCCGCGAGAACGAGCTGAAAATCGGGCGATTGAGGAGGCTGAGCCTCTTTGTTCACTGTGGGGTTTGCAGGAGGCGGTGAGCTCTGCTGCGTCGGTGCGCGAGAGGACGGCGGTTTAGGGCTTTTTTCGCGTGCCTTCGGCGCAGGTGCGGGCAACAATGCGCGCGCTGGTTTGGCCACACGTTCCCGCTTTTCCTGCTCCAAGGGCGACGGAGCCAGTTTCAGACGCTGCGTCGGATAAATGATATAGGGCGCTTTGATCTTGTTCCAAGCCGCGATCTCGCGATAATCCCGTTCATACCGCCAGGCGATCAAAGAGAGCGTCTCGCCGCGAGCGACAATGTGAAACGGTGGAAGTGTTTTGGCATGGGTGCTTTTCGACCCAATACTTGGCTTGGGTTCGTCGGGGAGCCTGCTCACTACCGGCGCTTTTGTCCCCGCACTGCACCCACCTAAGGCCACGAGAAAGGAGAATAATGCGCCGGCGCAGGGATGAGTTCTATACATGGTGGTCGCCTCCTATCCAAGCCCCTGGATCATCGGGACAAAGCTTACCCAATCCAGGTGCTCCTCCGTATACCCCGCGGGTGATCGTGTAACCAATATCAACTCCTGTTTCCCGGCCACGCCGATGGGGATCACCAGGCGTCCTCCTAGCTTTAACTGATCGCGCAAGGCCGAAGGCACTCCGACTGGTGCTGCGGCCGTTAGAATGGCATCGTACGGGCTGTGTTCCGGCCATCCCGTACCTCCATCCGCGTGCTTGACGCGGATGTTTGGGTAACTCAGGGTGCGGATCCGGTCCCTGAGTTTTTCCGCCAGCGCTGCAACGCGCTCGACGCTGAATACACGTTTCGCGAACTGGGCCAGGATAACTGTCTGATAGCCGGACCCAGCGCCTATCTCCAGGACCTTGTCCATGGAACCGGAAGCAACCAGCGCCTCTGTCATGCGCGCCACGACATAAGGCTGAGAAATGGTCTGGCCATGTCCGATGGGTAGGGCGGAATTTTCATAGGCTCGACTCGCGAGGGCTTCGTCCACAAAAATATGGCGGGGGGTCGTGCGTATGACTTCCAATACTCGGGGATGGCGCACGCCCATTCCCAGCAGTTGCTGCACGAGCCGGTCCCGTGCCCGCTGAGAGGTCATGCCGATGCCGATATGTTCAGCCTTCATGGACTCGCGCATCCGCTAGCCACTGAGAAACGGTATCCAAGGCCTGATAGCGCGTGAGGTCAACCAACAACGGCGTCACGGAAACCCTTCCCCGCTTCACCGCGTGAAAATCCGTGCCCACCCCCGCATCACCTTCCGGCCCTGGAGGACCTACCCAGTATATCGGTCTGCCGCGTGGATCTTGCTGGCGAATAACGGTTTCCGCTTTATGCCGCTGCCCCAGTCGAGTAGCTTCGAAGCCGGCGAGATCTTCCCACGCCCGATCAGGCACGTTCACATTGAGGATGGTGTCCGCGGGTAGCGGTCTTTCCCACATCTGGGTAATCAAGAGCTTGCCTACCTTGGCCGCCGTCTGGTAATGGACTGGCGTTTCGCCTATTAAGGAAATTGCCATCGCCGGGTAACCGAGAAATCGGCCTTCCATAGCGACCGCAACCGTGCCCGAGTACAGTACGTCGTCCCCCAGATTCGCGCCCATATTGATTCCGGCAATGACCATATCGGGCTCCCGTTCGAGGAGCCCGGTAATGGCGATGTGGACACAGTCCGTCGGGGTGCCATTGACGTACATAAAGCCGTTGGCCGCACGCGATACCTGCAGTGGGCGGTCGAGGGTTAATGAATTACTCGCGCCACTGCGGTCTCTGTCGGGCGCTACGACAACGACTTCGCCCAGGGTAGAGAACGCCTCAGCTAAATGGCTTATGCCGGGGGACTGGTAGCCATCGTCATTGCTTAGCAAAAGCAACATGCGAAAGAAACCCAAATTAACGGAATGTACGGAATGTTTCGATCAATTCGCACCGCCCGCATTCCTTATCGAACCATAGCCACCATCGACCCGCAAATCGTGCCATCCCTTTGGTATGATTATAGGCCCACAAGCAGCAGCATCGCCTAGGAATGCGCCGCTGCGTGGTCTATCTTCCTTACCCCAGACCCTTCAGTATTAAGTCAATAAGAGCTCCAACAATGCTTTTTGGGCATGCAATCTGTTCTCCGCCTCATCCCATACCACGCTTTGGGGCCCGTCTATAACACCGCTACTCACTTCTTCCCCTCGATGCGCGGGCAAACAGTGCATGAACAAGGCCTGTGGAGCGGCCAGTGACATCAAGGCTTCATTCACTTGATAACGACTAAACGCCAGCCGCCGTCTCTCGGCTTCCTGCTCCTGACCCATGCTGGTCCACACATCGGTAATCACTAACGCGACACCCTTGACCGCCTCCTGGGGATCGTCGAAAAGTAGTGCCTGATTACCTGCTCTCGCCAGCACCGAGGGATCGGGCAAGTGCGCCTTGGGACACGCGAGATGTAACGTAAACCCGTAGCGTTTAGCGGCATCGATATAGGAATGGCACATGTTGTTGCCATCGCCAAGCCAGGCTACGGTCTTTGACTCGATCGAACCTCGATGCTCGAAATAGGTCTGCATGTCCGCCAACACCTGGCAAGGGTGAAAGGCGTCCGTCAATGCGTTGATGACCGGCACCCTGGACGCCGAAGCGAAGCGCGCCAGCGTGCTATGGTCAAAAGTCCTGACCACTATGCAATCCACCATGCGGGATAACACCTTGGCCGTATCTTCCGGGGGTTCGCCACGCCCTAGCTGGGTGTCGTTGGAAGACAAGAAGAGAGCATGGCCGCCAAACTGAGCCATCGCGGCTTGAAACGAGACCCGTGTGCGTGTCGACGCCTTCTCGAAAACCATGGCCAGAACACGGTTTTTCAAGGGTTCATAGAGCGCTCCGGCATGCATCGATTTCAGCTCGATCCCTCGTTTGATCAAGTGAAGCAGCTCATCCGAAGAAAGATCCTGCAAGGTAAGAAAGTCGCGTTTGGCCATAGGGGATACTATTCATCCGCCGTTTGGCTGAATTGAGCGACCAAAGTCGCTACGGCGTCGACGATTTGATCCGCCTCAGCCTCGGACACGATCAGCGGTGGCAAGAGGCGAATAACCCGTTCTGCAGTGACGTTTATCAATAGTCCCGCCGAAAGCGATCGCGGCACCAACTCCATGCAAGGGCGATCGAGCTCTACGCCGATCATCAACCCTTTCCCCCGGACCTCTCGCACCACAGGAAGATCCTGGAGCGCGTTTTGTAACCGCGAGAGCATGCGCCGGCCCAGAAACTTGGCACGCTCAGTCAAGCCCTGTTCATTCAGTACCCTGATCGTCGTTAAAGCGGCGCGGCTAGCCAAAGGGTTTCCTCCGAAGGTGGACCCGTGGCTCCCGGTCTGGAGCACGGTTGCCGCGACACCTCTCGCTAAACAAGCGCCAATGGGTAGTCCGTTTCCCATCCCCTTAGCAAGGGCGACAACGTCTGGGCGTATACCTTCATGCTGAAACGCAAACCATGCCCCTGTCCTACACATTGCTGTCTGCACTTCATCCAACATCATGAGCCATCCTTGTTCCTCGCAGATCGCACGCACAGCGGATAAATAACCACCGGGGGGGATCACCACGCCGCCCTCCCCTTGAATGGGCTCTAACAGTACGGCCACGACATCGGGACGGGTTCTAGCGATGGACGTCAGCGCCTCAGGATCGGCAAAAGGTACACGCACGAAACCCGGGACCAGCGGCTCAAATCCCGCGTGCACTTTGCGGTTACCGGTCGCGCTTAGAGTCGCCAAGGTACGACCGTGAAAGCTTCCCTCCATCACCGCGATGGCCGGGTTGCGTACGGATTTCGTTCGGCCATAAGCTCTTGCGATCTTGATCGCCGCTTCGTTCGCTTCAGCTCCGGAGTTGCAGAAGAAAACGCGATCCATTCCAGCCAGTTCGGCCAAAACCTCCGCCAAGGCGTTCTGCATAGGGATCTCATAAAGATTCGATGTGTGAAGGAGCTTGTGCGCCTGCTCGCTGATCGCCTGCGCCACCGCCGGATGCGCGTGGCCTAGCACACATACCGCCACACCACTAACGGCATCGAGATATTTATTTCCTGCCGTATCCCAAAGCCACGCCCCTTCACCTCGCTCAAAGGCAACCGGAAGTCTTGCATAGGTGGCCATCAGGTGTGAGGACATGGGGTGTGATCATTCATTAAAGAACTGTCCAAGACCATCCCAAGGAATTTGTCGGTGCACTCATAAGCCAAGGTGAATGATTGTACCAATTATGCATCAATACCCTGGAACGAGGATTAGGCTATAGATGAAAATCCACCACCTGCAAAGTAAAAAAGAGTCTAGCACGCTATTCGGCGGCTTGAGCGTACGTAAGCGTTACGACCCTGTGCGATGGGTTATACTAGCCGGCGATGTCCTAGGGTTCGAAAGCTTCGTAGGAGCCGTGTTGCCAGCATTGCGTGATAAATACGAAAGCGTGTCTGTGGTTGCCCCTGCTCGTCTGCACCTGGGTTTCCTGGACATGAGCGGAGATCTCGGTAGAGTCTTTGGCAGCCTGGGGCTGGCCTTGTACGGTGTAGAGACACGATTGACGGCGTGGCCGGCCCCTGAGCTGACAGCAGGTGGACCTTGTAGTGAGCGGGCGCTGCGTTTTGCCGCATCCTTGCTCTCGACCTATCGGCTTGAATGCGGAGCGCACCTGGAACTCGAGTCCGCGATCCCCGAGCACGCCGGTTTAGGCTCCGGAACCCAACTGGCTCTGGCCGTCAGCGCGGCGCTGATCCGCCTTTTCGGGAGGGAGGGCGATCTCGGCTCCCTCGCTTTGATCGCCGAGCGCGGGGCGCGTTCGGGGATCGGACTCGGGGCCTTCGAACAGGGTGGGTTTCTGGTCGATGGGGGCCGCGCCGAGCATACCAAGGTTCCTCCCATCATCTGTCGCCTGTGTTTCCCCGAAGCGTGGCGGGTGATCCTGATCCTCGACGGGGAGCGTGATGGCTTGAGCGGCGAGGGGGAGCGCACCGCGTTTGAGAAGCTACCGCCGATGACGCCCGGGATTTCAGGCGATTTGTGCCGCCTAGTGCTGATGCAGGTTTTACCGGCCTTGGCGGAACATGATCTGGCCAGCTTTAGCCGCGCCATCGCGGCGATCCAAGCTGTGGTGGGTGATTATTTCGCCGAGTTCCAAGGGGGGCGCTACACCAGTCCGTTCGTGGCCCAAGCGCTCGATTGGTTCCGCGCGAGAGGCGTGGAGGGCGTTGGGCAGAGCTCTTGGGGACCGACGGGGTTTGCGGTGGTAGAGAGCGCGGCTAAGGCGACCCAATTGGTCCAGGAAGCTTCTTTGTCCCCGAGCGCGAAACGCTTGTGTCTTAAGGTGTGCCGCGGTCGCAACGAAGGTGCGCGGGTGCAAGTGAACCAGCGCGCCAGACAAGTGGGTTGACCACGCCTTTTTCCCGTAAAACGATACCCAGATAGAAGGAGAAAAATGAAAGATCCCTACTTATTGCACATGTTCAATCCCACCAAGAATGTGAGTCCGTTCGACGTCAATATGGCGTATGAGGCGGATTTCGACGGGGTCATTCCCTATACCGATGTGTCCCTGGAGGACATTCACTCCTTGACTCAGGACACGATTTTCTCCCGCGGGCCGAGTGGGGTAAAACGCACCGGGATCTTTATCGGCGGACGCGACTTCGGGCTTGCCATGGATATGTTGCAGCGGGCAAAAGCGGCCATGGTGCCGCCGTTCCAAGTCTCCGTTTTCGCTGATCCGAGCGGGGCGATCACCACGGCGGCGGCGCTGGTGGCCGGTGTTGAGCATTGGATCCGACGCCTGGAGAAAGGGGGCTTGAGTGCTAAGAACATCCAAATCTTAGGCGGCACCGGCCCGGTCGGGATCTGCGCCGGG
>JBOHHR010000126.1:0-2554 GCA_050725475.1 Gammaproteobacteria bacterium
CGGAATCAGTGATCACGATGCTCCGGAACAAGCGATCACGATGGCCGGAATACGCAAGAACCCTCAAGGCGATCGAAAAAGAGTTGCTAAGCGATGGCTTTGTGGCGCGTTATCACACCGATCCGAAGGTGGACGGGTTGCCGTTCGGAGAAGGCGTCTTCTTGGCTTGCAGCTTCTGGCTCGCCGACAGCTATGCCTTGGTGGGGCGGTGGGCCGAGGCGCGCGCGCTTTTCGAACGTTTGCTGGCCCTGCGCAGCGATCTCGGCTTGCTGGCCGAAGAATACGATCCCAAAACCGGCCGCCTCCTCGGCAATTATCCGCAAGCGCTCTCCCATATCGCCTTGATCAATACGGCTTATAATCTCGCGGCGACCAAAGGCCCCGCCCAGGACCGCCGGAGCTGCACAGAATAAAGGCACTTCGAAAAATTAGACTTCCGCAGATCTGTGGCTGGTCTCGTCAAGGACGTAGCGGCACGGCGGCACCACCCACAGATCTGCGGAGAGCAAATTCAAATCCATAGCATCAATCCGGTCTCAAAGCGGTGGGCAAGGAGCTTGTGGTAAGGATAGAGGCGCAGCTTGTAATCCTGGAGGCCGAAGCGAGACGGTGCCATGTCCAACTCGAACATCGTCTCCCCATCATGACCCGCGCCTTTGGGTTGCAAGCTGTGCGTTTCCTGGATATCGAACCGTCCCGATTCGATCTCGCTGCCCACGATGCACTCCGCCACCACGTCCTCGGCGCTCAGCGGCCCTAGACGGGCCCCGATCCGTAGCCGGAGGCGCTCCCCAGGCAGGATACGCGTCGGCGGCAGGTCGACAAGACGCATCCGCACCTGGGGCCAATGCTGAGCGATGCGCTGTTTCCACTGCGCGAGCTCCTTGGCCCCCGCCGATTCGTGCATCTTTAGGCGCGCCTGTTGTTGGCTTGCGATGCTATAGAACTTTCGAACGTAGTCCATCACCATCCGCTCCGCGTTGTAATGCGGGATCACGGATTTCATTGAGGCTTTGGCTTTCTTGATCCAAGCGGCCGAATATCCTTGACGGTTGCGCTCGTAGTAGAGAGGGATGACCTCGTATTCCAGGATGTCGAGCAACTCCACGGCCTCGAGCTGCTCGCCGGTGTCGGCTCCCGTCGATTCCGACTGGAGCGTCAGCGCCCAACCGTTCGTACTGTCATAGCCTTCTGCCCACCAGCCATCTAGGACGCTGAGATTGATGACGCCGTTGACACCTGCCTTCATCCCCGAAGTGCCGCAAGCCTCCAGCGGGTAGCGGGGGGTGTTCAGCCACACGTCCACGCCCATCACGAGCCGGCGAGCTAGCGCCATATCATAGCCCTCGAGCAATAGGATCCTGCCTTCAAATTCCGGTCTCAGCGCGCACTGGTGCACTGCGCGGATCAACTCCTGTCCCGGTAGATCGCGTGGGTGGGCTTTACCGCTGAAGATCACCATCACGGGTCGTTCGGGGTCGTTTAGAATGCGCGCGAGCCGGCCGAGATCGGTGAACAGCAAGGTCGCTCGCTTGTAGGTCGCAAAGCGGCGCGCAAAACCGATGACCAGTATGTCGCTTTCGCCACTGAGGTAACGGGTCAAGCGCTCGATGCGAGAGGCGCTCGATCCGTTGCGCCGCAACTGCCCCGTAAGCCGCGTTTTGACCGCATGGAGCAAATCCAATTTCAGGAGCTGGCGCACGCTCCAAAAGGCCGAATGAGGCAGTTCGTCGATACGCCGCCAAAAGTCCCGGTTCAGTAGCTCGTTGCGCCACTGGGTACCCCAGCGCAAGTCAAACAGGTTCGCCCAAGCGGCTGCCAGAAAGGTCGGCACGTGTACCCCATTGGTGATCGAGTCCATGGGATTTTCGTGCGGCGACACGTGCGGCCAGACATAAGCTTCCGTGCGCGCCGCGACCCCCCGGTGGACCGCGCTGACGGCGTTGTGAAAACGCGATCCCCGGAGCGCCAAGGCGGTCTGGCTGAACTCGATGGCTCCATTGCGCGTCGCTCCCAGTTGCAGGAAGATCTCTTCGGAGATCCCGAGCCGGGGAATGAAATCACGGAAGTAGCACAGCATCGTCTCGGTTGAGAAGATGTCGTGGCCGGCCGCCACGGGCGTGTGCGTGGTGAAAACAGTCGCTGCTGCTACCTGTTCGAACGCCAGACCGAAATCGACTCCACTCTCCACCATCTCGCGGCAGCGCTCCAGGACCAAGAATGCGGGATGGCCCTCGTTGACGTGCCAGATGGTAGGTTTCAGCCCCAACGCCCGCAATGCGCGCACCCCGCCGATCCCAAGCACGATCTCTTGCTCCATGCGCGTTCGATGGTCGCCGCCGTAGAGCTGAAACGTGATCTGGCGATCGGCCTCTGTGTTGGTAGCAAGATTCGTGTCCAGACGATAGAGTCGGATATGCCCCAAACCCGCCTCCCAGACGCTAACGTTCACCTGCCGTCCGGGCAGCTCCAGCGGCACCGTGAGATGGCGCCCGTCGGCGGCGATGACCGGACGCACGGGTAAGGATGAGAATTCGAGATCCGATAGACGCAA
>JBOHHR010000127.1:0-7653 GCA_050725475.1 Gammaproteobacteria bacterium
TCTTGAAGCTGTGCGCGATGTCGGCGCCCAAGAGCTCGCGGTAGCAGGCATCCGTGGTGCTGCCTTGTGCGAGCTCGGCGTATTGGGCGGGTCGATGCCGCCAGGCACTGAGCAGGGTCTGCAGGACCGGTTCCAGGGCGGGGACCAGCGGCGCTCCTAAGCAGTCGATCAGAACCCACTGCGCAGCGCTGTGTGCCTTCAGCACTTCGACCAGGGGAGGAAGGCCGGAGACAGTGGTCTCGGCGAGGCCGTTCATGCACGCCAGCCAGCGTTCGCCTCTGATGCGCTGTAGCCTCGCGTGCGCGAGGTACGCCGCATGCGCGTTTGTCGCCAATTCCGCGGTATTTGCGGGGGTGGCGGGGCGCAGCAGCATCGCTACCGCTGCCAGCCAGGGATCTTTGGGATCGGCCAGCTCAGGTAACGGGATGTGGCCGTCGATGAGCCACTGCAAGAGCTTGGTCTCTCCTGCCTCATCGAGACCTAAGGCACTGAGGTGCTCGACGGCGTCTCGCCCCGCCCATTCCGGGCGCAGGCACTGGGTGATGCCATCCAGGGTCGCGCGCCCTAGCCCTGGCGGCAAAGGCACTCCGTATCTGAGACACTGTTCGGCGCACCATTCGTAGAGCGCGGGTGGGACTCTTGCGCCGAATTCACCGGTGAAGCGCAGCCGCTTATAACCCTGGTGGGCCAGTTCCTCCTCGAGCGCCGCCAACAAGGTCTTGCGCTCCCACACGCGCTTTGTCAGCAACTCGACCACGGGCACGAGATCCAATTCGGCCGTCAACTCCAGACCGCTGAGGTGGCGATCGAGGCTCGCCACATCGCGCACCTCTGGATAAGGTTCCTGGCCCTCCAGATAGGAAAGAGTAGCGCTACTGGGCTCTATCCCCTCGCGTTGCCAGTCGCGCAGGCGCGTCTTGACGCTATCCTGCTGGAAAAACAGGCGCAACTGGGTCTCAATCGCTGTGCGCAACTGCTCGAAGCGTTCCAACTGCACGACGATGGGTGCCGTATCGCGGTCGAAGCCACAGCTGCACTGGGGTTGATAATCCAAGTCCACCAGAGCGCTGCAGGCCAGTCGCGTGGCTTCGCGGCGGCATTGATCGAGTTCGGACAGCCGATCCCCCATCCCAAGATGGCGACTGGCGGCGAGCTCGGGAGGACGCCATTGCCACAAAGGGTGCTCTCTGAGCTCGCGCCACCATCGCTCATGCCTCTCACGGTAGTCTTCTTTGTACAAGCGGTACGCAAGTTCCGCTTGGCGTAGCCAATGCTCAACCTGCTGTGGCTCATCCAGTCCGGGCGGTGCACCCGGCTCGAATTCCCCACCTCTCTGCGCGAAGCGCACGACCGCCGGGTGGCGAAAGAGATGTAAATAACGCTGGGTTTCCCCGAGTAGCTGCTGCAGCCGATGGGGCAGCGCCTCGTACTCTCGCGCCTGGTCCAAGAAGCTTGTGACAGAGCCGATCTCATAGAGGAACTGCTCCAGGCCTTGTAGCGCGTGTGCCCCTTTATCCAAAGCCCCGCAACGCTGGATATGCGCGGAAACCCTCTCGGCCAGGCGCTTGCCTTGCTCCAAACCTTGTAATTGCTGAAGCAGCGGTTGCAAGCGATCAGCCTGGGCACGCAGCGCGTCGGCAAGCTCGCTGGTACATCGCCGTTGGGTAAGCACGCTCCAATGCGCTGGAGTTCGGATCCCCAGTCCCTGACACAAGGCTTCCAGCGCCTTAAGCTGCTCGGCATTGAGGGCATGCGCCGGGATGACGCGGTCATAAAGCAGGGGATTGGGCAGCGTTTCGAAGGTTTCCCGATAAGACTTGCGCTCTTTCAGAATATCGATCTCGCCTTGCAGCAGCAGAAACACCAGCAACAGGTTGATCTGATCCGGCACTAAACCGTAGATAGGCTGTGCCAGGGATTCGTGTACGGTTTTAGGCGTCGGGTTATGATCGAGCAGTGGGGTGATGAGACGAACCAGCTCATGGCGCTCCAGATTGGCTGCCGTGACGTACGCTCGTCCCTTGCGCCGCAACAGTCCCATAGGCGCGAGATAAGCTTCGCGGATGAGCTTCACGTAATCATCGGCCTCCTCGGCGCCGATATCCTCGCGCGCGGCGAAGCGCATGAAGCGCAACCAGGCTTCCTTGGGCAGCGGCCCATGGGCCGGAGCGTAGCGCTCGAAACCGGGATAGCTGCGCCGCAAAACACGGAGAGCGAGGTTTTGCAACCAATCAGCGAGTGTTGTCTTGGTATCGATCCGGGGTACAGGCTCGCTCGCTCCGTCGGGTGTTATGAGGCGGGCCTCGGTCCAAGCGGAGCGCATGACCTGGGAAACCAGGGGCATCCGCGCCTTGATCAGTGCCTCCAGTCGCTCGCAAAGCTCCGGGTTTCCCGGTCGATCCTTCAGCCGTGCGAGGGCTGCGAATTCGACCAGTTCTTCACTCACATGCACCGGGGCCGGTTGCACGGTATACACTCCCGGCGCCGACCTCCGCTCACCCCAGGGCAGGCGCAGGCACAATGCGACTCCCTCGGGCGGCGCAGGCAGGCTGCCGTCACCCAGCCAGACGCAATAGCTGCGCTCGTGAAAATACCAAAGCAGTTGTCGGTGCAGCCAAGTCTCGCGCGCCAAGGCGAGTGGATTAAAGCCATCTGATGGCAGCAACGGTAGCAGGGTCTCCAACACCAGGGCATCTTGGCCTTTGAGGGCCGCCAGCTCACGGGCAAGCAAGCGATCCAGGGTTGCCCGAGTGTCCTCGCGCAGATCCAGAGCATAGCGCCCATCCCGGATCCTTACATACCGGCCGCGTTCGGCAAGCACGGAAAGGGCACGCGCGATGATTTGCTCATTGCGCTCGGGCTGGATACTGGAGGCGTCGAACAAGAGCCAGCTCGCGGCCTGCTTTGCCGTCAACCCATCACGGGCGGGTGACACATGTATTAGCACCAATAGCTTCAGCAAGCGCGCGGCCAGCTCGCACAGTGCCGCTCGCTCAAAAAGCTCCTTCAGATGACGTCGGTACCAGGGAAACACCTGCTGGGCGAGGGCCAGGAACTCGGGCTGCAGCTCCAGCAGATCGCGAAAATGATCGACGATGGCATCGGGCGTGACCAGCTCCCCCCAGGGTCGATCCAGAAAAGGCGCAACGCCCCGACTGCTGTCGCCGCGCAATTGGGTGACGGTGAAGTCCACGACCCCACGCGCCTTAGAGAAACGGTCGCGGACTTCCTCCAGCAGGGTCAGGGTGGCAGGATGCAAGGGGTAGATCGCGCGCAGCGTCTCGAAATCGAGGCCGACCTCGCCGTAGATCGCCCGCAGCTTTACCAGCAGCCCCTCGATCGCTGCCTCGTAACCGGGCTTCTTGACCAGGATCCCCTCCGCGATCAGCTCTTTGACATGCACCGGCGTCAGCAGCAAGCGCAACGGGTAGCGATCCTTGATCTTGCGGTAGAGATCGTACTCAAGCTCTCCGGTGTGCTCGATCCCCTCTTGCATCGCGGCGATCAGCCAGCAGGGCTGGTCCTGCACCCACTCACCGACAAACTGCAGGAAGCGGACATCTTCATTGAAGGTTTGTGGATCGGGTTTCGCACGCAGAAATTCCGACAGCTCGTCTACCAGCAACAACAAACCCTTAGGGTGTCTCGCCAGCAAGGCATCCCACAGGGGCCTGCGATCGCCGGACTCGGCTGCTATGCCAAGCGCCGCGCAAACGATGTCCTCCAGGCGGTTGCTGGCGCTGAAGTTGACCAACGAAATCGGCACGAGGTCCGGCGGATCGGGCAGCAGTCGACCGAGGGACACTTGCTGCGCAAGATAGCCGAGCAGGTGCGACTTACCCGCACCGTACTGACCCAACAAGAACGCGCCGCTGCCTCGCCGGCCAGCGAGCAAGCGGCTCAGAACCTCCAGGTGTCCGCGCACCTCCGCGGTCAAAACAAAGCACTCGCTTAACCACTCGGCCTGCTCGGACTCCAGATCCTGCAGCCGCACTACGGTCGGTTGGGCGCGTGCCTCAACGAAATCACGGATCTTGGCATCGGTTTGAGACATAAGCGAAACTGTATCACCGATGGCCTCTTTGTTACATTTGCGCAATGAGCCCCAGGCCCCTGATCAAGGTATTGCAAAACAACTTAAAGTAATACAATCGAAGATGTCGGGGCAAACGCGAGGGTTATCGAAGCTCATGCGCCATCGTGCCTTGGGGATGACGGTACCAGCCCGGATCGCGGTAGTCGCCGACCGCCTGATCCTCTCGGATCTTGATCACGGTAAACATGCCGCCCCCATCCATGGCGCCGAACGGCCCGGTTCCGCTCATCATCGGAAGGGTGTTCTCCGGCAACGCATCGCCGTGCCTATGGGCCATGTCCGACATGCCGGTCTCACCCATCGCCATGTATCCCGGCAGCAGCGAGGTGATCCGCTCTGCGACGCCGCTTTGATCGACACCGATCATGTTGGGGATGGCATGGCCCATGGGGTTCATCATGTGGTGGACCTTGTGGCAGTGAAACGCCCAATCTCCTGGGGCCTCGGCCACGAATTCAACCACCCGCACTGCGCCTACCGGCACGTTCACCGAGGTCTCCGGCCACTGGCCGGAGGCCGGGATCCAGCCCCCATCGGTGCCGGTGACCCACATCGCGTGCCCGTGGATGTGGATGGGGTGGTCGTGCATGCTGAGATTGCCGAGGCGGATCCGCACCCGTTCACCGACCCGCGCTACCATCGCGTCTATGCCCGGGAACACCCGGCTGTTGAAGGTCCAGAGATTGAACTCGGTCATGGTCGCCGGCTTGGCTGTGTAGGTCCCTGGCTCTATGTCCCAGGCGTGTAGTAAGATGCAGTAGTCGCGGTCGATGCGTGGCTGCGGCCGGATCTTCGGATGCACCACGAACATACCCATCATGCCCATGGCGAGCTGCACTACCTCATCTGAATGCGGATGGTACATGAAGGTGCCGTTCTGGCGCAGGGTGAACTCATAGACATAGGTCTTACCGGGCGGAATGTGAGGCTGGTTTAGCCCGCCAACCCCGTCCATCCCGTTGGGCAGAAAAAGGCCGTGCCAGTGGATGCTGGTCGCCGCGGGCAGCCTATTGCTCACCAGGATCCGAATTCGATCCCCTTCGACCGCCTCGATCGTGGGGCCCGGGGTCTGACCGTTATAGCCCCAGCAGTTGACTACCATTCCGGGAGCAAACTCTCGCTGCACCGGCTCGGCGGTGAGGCGAAACACCTTGACATCCCCTTCCATGGTCCAGGGCAAGCGGCCACCGTTGAGCGTGACCACCGGCATGTAAGAATCGCCAGCGCCCGGTTGGGGCGGTGGTCGGGTCTGCGTCGGAGGCACACCGGCTGCCGTTTTCTGGGACTTCATCAACATCGCGCCCCCGCCAAGCAGTGCTGCGGCCTTATAAAGCATTTCAAACAGTTCACGTCGTGTCATGCTCATTCACCTCGGATGTTGATGATGTGGATCTCGGCCCAGGCTCGGAGTCGGCCATCGCAGGCTGGATGCCTGTGCCGATGGGACAGGCAGACGTTCCCCAAGCACCCGCTCCAGCTCCGACCAAGCCAGCCAGAAATCCCGAGCAGCGGCTACGTAATCCCGCGCCGTGTCGATCTCGTTTTGCTTGGCGGTCAAAAGATCATAGACGCCGAGCAACATACCATTGTATTGCCGTTGAGTCTCCGCCAGGATGATGCCCCGCAAGGGCAGTAACACGCGGCGCAGATAGTTTACCTGCTGGTGCGCAGCGATCAGGCGATCTCTAGCCGCACGTAACTCGGCACGCAGATCGACCGCGAGGGCGGCGAGCCGTTCTTCGCTTTGGCGCAGCTCGGCTTGAAGGCGCGCGAGCCGTGCTTGACCCCGATCGAAGATGGGGACGCTAAGCTCTATGCGCGGTCCGGTGAATTGCCCGTCCGGCTCTCGGTGGGTAGCGATGCCGATCCCGAGCAGGCTCAGCCAGCGGAATCGAAGCGCCATCGCTCGCGTGGTGGCAAAGGCCTCGACCTCCTGCCTTGCCGCGGCCAATCGCAGGCTGCGCTTGACCGCTTGCGTCTCTAGGTGGCTGAGTTCAGGCAGTGATGCCGGCACCTCGGGCAAGCGCCCTGGAGTCTCCCAATGCACCTCACTCCCCCACAGCCCAAGCAAGCTGTTCAGCCGCTCCCGGTCACGACGGCCTTCAACCTCGGCGCGGGTGAGCTCGAGCAGGGTCTGGGCGTACAAAACCTGATGCATGCTCTGCTCAAGCCGGCTCAGGGTACCCGCCTCGACCTGGCGCTCGGCAAGCTCGGCGGCCGCTTCGGTGCCACGCGCCGCCGCGCGCAAGAGCTCCAAGGCCTGCGCATCTCCCACCAAAGCGTAATAGGCAGAGCGCACCTCCGCAGCGAGCTCAAAAACTCGGCTCGCCACCTCGAGCTTGATTTGCTCGAAGCCGGCCTCTGCGGCTTGCTTGCGGGCAGCCAGGGTTAAAAGGTTTAACAGATCCTCGATGAGGGCAGCCTCCCATTCGATGCTGGGCCCGAACGCTGCAGTCCCGGATAAGACCGGGTTACGCAGAAGACCGGCCTGAATGAGATCGGCGCGCGCGATCCCCAGCTTCTCGTAAGTCGCTTGCAGTGCGCGGTTATTAAGCACGCCGATCTGAACGGCGGATTCAGCCGTCAGAGGTCGACTTAGCAGCTTGCGAACCGCCTGCGCGGTTTCGCTATCTTCCACAGTATTGGCCCCATTCCAGTGGAGCTCTGCCCCTAACCTCTCTGCAGCCAAGCGTTCGATATCGGCAAAACCATGTTGGTTGGGAAAGCCGGCGCATCCCGCAAGTGATGCAAGCACAGCCAGCGCTGCGCATAGCCTCAAATAAACGTGAACTGCTTCGAGCGAAAATGCTTCTTCCGGTAAGCGAACGTTTGGGCTCGGTTCGCAGAGTGTAGGCGTGCGAGCGCTAAGTCGCAGGCCCGTGTCAATGAGCTCCATGGTGCGACTGATGTGGTGTGGGTGGGTGAAGGGGGCGCGCCGTCGGATCGGTCCTGAAAGCTTCGGGAGTCTTGTAGGACTGCAATGTTCCGTTCGGAGTCAAGGCGGGGGACTCCGGCGCCTCGGGGTTAGCCGGATGGTTGCACGCCGGCTGGCGAGACTCTGGGATCGAGGCACAACCTCCAATCCCTAGAGTTATGATCAGTAATATGACACCTGCGTTACGCCCACTGCGCAGGCCGAAGAAAATATCAATGGCTGTGAACCATAAATAATGGCTTAATCGGCTATAGTTACGTTCGTGCCGGCATCGACGAGGTCGCATAAAAGGGAAACGCGTTATCGTTGCATTTACGTAGTCCGACAGGCTTCCAGGCTTCGATAAACATCGCGTAGCCGAGATATGATCACCGACAACAAGGCGATATCCGGCGCAGCGTCAGCACCACAGTTGGCCATCATACTTTGGTAGCGCTGCAGCTCCTGGGTATGCTCGGCCACCCAAGCGTCAATCGGGTCGAGGTTTTTCGCTTTGGTCTTCAGCACCTGGGTGCTGATCGCTACCTGTGCTTCATCGACCTCCTCGATAAACGCTTGGCTGGCGCGATAGTGCCATTGCTCTTGTGCCGGTAGCTGTGCCAGCAATTGCCGCAGCCGATCC
>JBOHHR010000128.1:0-12262 GCA_050725475.1 Gammaproteobacteria bacterium
TCGTAAGGACCGTTGACGCAAGTCGTTTGCTTGTTGAAAAAAACCGGAAATTCGGGTGGCTTCAGCTCCGTCTCTTCGATATGTTCGAGGTAGTTCAGACCTATGGCGAGAAACTTCCCAGGTCGCAACACGGGCGCTCTCAAAAGCACCTCGTCGACCGGGATGCGATGGGCTTTGGAGTCCACGAGGACCTTGAGCGCTTGCAACGCCGGCCGGCCGGCCGCGATAAGCTCTATCATTTCCTGCGGCACTGGGGCGCGGCACCCATCCGCCACTTCGCCGTCTACGACCACGCCGATCCGCGTGTTCCCCGAGTGAGCGAAGGTCACCAGTTTCATGGTTACATCCTCTGGGAATGATTCATATCCTGGCCAGCATTGACTCCAATAGGCGGTACGGCAGGATATGCTTCAATGCGGCGAAAAGATAGCTCGGGAAAGTCACATAGTAGTGCGGCCGCGGACGCCGGCTCTCTAACGCTTGGATCACTCGCGCGAGCACCGCATCCGGAGGCAAGGTAAACCGCACGGCGGGGCTTTTGGCCGCGAGACGCTCTAGGAGCTTATGATAGGCTTTGCTGTGCGCGCTCGCGTTCGGGTCGATATGGCGCAGGAAGGCTGCATACGCATTGGCCCGGAAACTACTCGCGATTGGGCCTGGCTCGATCAACACAGCGTGAATGTCGGTGCCCCTCAGTTCCAGCCGTAGCGTCCGCGTCATTCCTTCCAATGCGAACTTGCTGGCATTGTAAGCCCCCCGGTAGGGAAGCGCGACAAACCCCAATAGCGAGCTGTTTTGAATGATGCGACCGTGACCTTGCTCCCGCATGACGGGAATAACCCGGTTGGTCAACTCCAGGGTCCCGAACAGGTTTACCTCAAATTGCTCCCGCAGGCATTCTCGTGACAGATCCTCCACCGCCCCAGGTTGCCCGTACGCGCCATTGTTGAATAAGGCATAGAGCCGCCCGCCCGTCTGTTCGAGCACGCCGTTTACGGCCTCATGGATAGAGCTTGAGTTCGCGAGATCGAGCTGAAGGCCGGCAAAGCCCTCTGCCGCCAGCCGCGCTACGTCGGTGTGCTTTCGTGCGCTGGCAAACACCCGGTAGCCGCGTTCCCTCAAGCCATGCGCTACACAGAGACCGATACCGCTAGAGCACCCGGTGATCAAAATCGCCTTGTTTTGCATTTGGTTGCCTTTCGAAGTCGGCCCTCAACACACTTTTCCAGTGGCGAGGAAGGGTGCGCCCAAAAAAAACGCAAGATGCTGTTACAATGCAGTCGAGGGGAAAAATCTGGGGAGCGTTGAATGTCATACCCATCCATTTTAAACACATTGGGCAAAGGTTTGGCCAGGATAAGCATATAAAACAGGCTTTTTACCTTGCTCACGCCATTGTTGTCACGCGGTCCCCGCGGCGTTTGCGGCATCGCGCTTGCTCTCGGTTGTGCATGGGCGGTTACGCCCGCGGCCGGCGAGGGGTTGTCGTCGGGAACGTCCTGGGGCCTATGTCCTGCCGAGCCGGCGCTGCCCGAAAAGCCCGTTATCGACGCCAAGCAGCGAGAGGCGGGAAGCATTGCGGTTAATGCGGATGAAGCAGAAGTGGTGGAAGAAGGGGTATCTACATTCAGCGGGAACGTACAGGTATCGCAGTTTGACCAGGCCATGCAGGCCAACCGGGTGAACTATGATACGAAACAGGACGTGATCACAGCAGGTGGGAACGTGCGCTATTGGGACAATACGCTTTTTTGGGCGGGGGAAAAAGCGAGCTTAGAACGACCCAAAGACCTCGCTTGGGGCGAGCACGGGCGCTATCGTTTGCTCAATAGGCGCGGACGCGGTGCCGCACGTTTGATCAAGGTCGAAACCAAGAATGACATCACCCGTCTGGAAGACGTGGACTACACAACCTGTCCGGGCGAAATCCCGGCCTGGAAGCTTGCAGCCAAGGACATAAAGCTCGACCACGATGTCGACAGAGGTCGTGCTTGGCACATCTTCTTGCATCTGCGCAATGTTCCGGTGCTGTATCTTCCCTACCTGACTTTCCCGATCAGCGACAAGCGCAAGACCGGTCTTCTGCCGCCCACGTTCGGCAACAGCTCAAACTCCGGAGCGGACTTTCGGATCCCCTATTATTGGAATATTGCCCCCGACCAAGATGCGACGTTCACCCCCAGGATATTGAGTGATCGGGGTGTGCTGTTGGGGGCGCAATATCGCTACTTGACCCATTCCGGAGATGGGCAATTCGACCTGGAGTTCCTGCCCGGGGACAATGAACGCGCGGGTGACGATCGCGCTGCCGTTGGCGTAACGCTAAACCAACCATTCGGGAGCGGGCGCGGCACGGCCACGGTGGACTACAATTGGGTGTCGGACAAGGAATATGTGGAGGATTTCGGCACCAGTCTAAGCCTGACCAGCGAGCGTTATCTGTTACAAAGGGGAGCCGCGTCTTACGCTGGGGGGACATGGAGCGTATTCGGCCAAGTGCTTAATTATCAAAGTATAGACGCCAGTCTTCCGAGTGCGAGCGAACCCTACAAAATCCTGCCGCAGGTGGTGTTCGGGTACAGCCCTTTGGGCGGGAACCGGCGCCTTAACGCTTACCTTGTAACCGATACCACCTACTTTGAGCGGGAAGACAGCGTGACCGGAGCGCGCCTCGATTTGGCTCCGGTACTCAGCTTCCCCATGCGCTCTGCCGGCACCTTCTTGGTTCCGAGTCTCAGAGTACGCCATACCCAGTATTTTCTGGAGGATCCACGACAGCAGTTTAACGATCGAGTCGAGCGCACCCTGCCTCTTTTTAGCATCGACAGTGGCCTTGTCCTAGAGCGCGACTTCCGCTTTGGTCGGGCGGGTCTGTTGCACACTTTGGAGCCCCGGCTGTTTTACCTTTACGTCCCGGAGAGTGGCCAAGAAGACATCCCGGTCTTCGATACCGGAGAATACGATATCTCCTATTTCAGTCTGTTCCGGGATAATCGCTTTATTGGTCTTGATCGCATCGGGGATGCTAACCAGTTCTCGTTGGGCTTGACCTCGCGCCTGGTGGGGCGTAATAGCGGATGGGAGTATTTCCGCGCCAGCATTGGCCAGCAATATTTTCTGACAGACCGCGAGGTGCAATTGCCGGGTCAGCCGATCGAGGATAACACCGTCTCCCCCTTCATTGCGGAATTCGCCGCCAGGCTCCCTTCGGGTTGGAGCGCCATCTATGATCTACAATGGGACCCGGCGGGCGACGCAATAGAGAAAAGCGCGGCTCGGATCCGCTACCAGTCCGAAGAGGGAAAAATCGTATACGCAGCTTACCGGTTTCGGCGCGATCAATTCGATCGTACCGAATTTGACCTGGAGCAAACCGATGTTTCGGCGCGCTGGCCGATCACACCCAACTGGAGCATCCTCGGCCGCTGGAATTTTTCTTTGGCGAACTCGGAGACCTTGGAGGCCGTAGGCGGTGTGGAGTACAACGATTGCTGTTGGGGGGTGAGGGCCGTGTTTCGGCGCTTCCTGCGCAACACAGAAGGGGAATTCGACAACGCGTTTTTTGTCCAAATCGAACTAAAAGGGCTCGCCGGCCTTGGTAGGGGTACTACCACGTTCCTCAAGAGAAGCATTCCGGGGTATGAGAATGAATTCTAAAGTGCAATTATCGAAGCTTAGTTATTACCTTTGCAGTTTCATCCTATTAGTCGGCCCCGCCAAAGGCGCTATTCCCATCGATGCGATCGTCGCGGTAGTCAATGGCGATTGCGTGCTGGCGAGCGAGCTGCAGCGGGACACGAGGCGCATCGCGCAGGAACTGCGCCAGCGAGGTGGCAGCCCACCATCCGCTTCGGGACTAAAACAACAAGTCTTGGAACGCTTGGTGTTGAAAAAAATTCAACTTCAGCTAGCGCTTCGCGCCGGGCTGCAGGTGGATGATGCGACCTTAAACAAGGCCGTGGACAACATCGCAGCGGACAACGGGTTATCGATAGCACAGTTTCGCGCCATACTGGAGCGTGATGGCTATAATTTTAACCAGTTTAAACACGATGTGCGGGATGAGATCTTGATTACCAAGCTGCGTCAGCGCGAGATCGACGAGCGAATACAGATCACCGATATCGAGATCGATGACTTTCTCGCCACACAGCAGCAGCAAGGCGGCAAAGAGAGCGAATACCACTTAGCCCATATTTTGGTTGCGCTCCCCGAAGGGGCCGGCGACGAACACGTTGAGGAGACACGCAAAAATGCTGGCGAGGTGCTAGCCCGACTGCGCGGAGGCGCGGATTTCCAGCAAACCGCGGTGTCCGCGTCCGATGGCCAACAAGCCCTGGAGGGAGGAGATCTGGGGTGGCGTACAGTGGCTAATCTGCCTTCCTTGTTTGCGGATAATGTGGACGAACTCAAAAAGGGAGAGATCAGCGAGTTGATCCAGAGTCCGAGCGGATTTCACATCGTCAAGCTGATGGACGTGCGCCGCGATGAAACGCATATGATCAAACAAACAAAGGCCCGCCACATTTTGATCAAACCAAACGAGCTGGTTTCCAAGCAAGACGCCAAAACACGGCTGTCGCAGGTGCGGTTGCGCTTACTAGGCGGAGAAAATTTCGCCGAGCTCGCGCGCTCGCATTCGGACGACCGTGCCTCGTCCGCAAATGGTGGAGAACTGGGATGGGTCAGCGCCGGCGATTTAGTGCCTCGGTTCGAAGAGGTGATGAACCACCTGCAGCCTGGGGACATCAGCCAACCCTTTGAAACCGAGTTTGGTTGGCATATCGTACAGGTATTGGAGCGTCGCGACTACGACGGTACGGAAGAGATACGCCGTGCAGATGCCAAGGCAGCCATTCGGAAACGTAAGATCGAAGAGGAACACGAGATCTGGCTGCGCCGACTCCGAGACGAGGCTTACGTGGAGTACCGCATCGATTCAGAGTAATAACCTGCGCATCGCGCTCACCTTAGGAGAACCGGCCGGGATAGGCCCCGATTTAGCGATAAAAGCGGCCCAGCGTCGTTTTGACGCCGAACTGGTGGCCATCGGTGACCCGAATTTGCTCACCCAACGCGCGCAGCAAATAGGGCTGCCCATTCACTTAGCTGCGTTCTCGCCCACGCACGCGCCGAAAATACCAAATCAACCGGGGCGACTGTCTGTGATCCCCGTGCCTCTTTTAGAACCCGTGCACTGTGGTGTTGTCGATGCGCGAAACGCGCGGTGTTTGCTCAAAACTCTGGATATCGCCTGCAATGGATGCTTGGAAAATACCTTTCACGCCATGGTCACGGCCCCGATCCATAAAGGCGTGATCAATGAAGCGGGGATCCCTTTCACCGGGCACACCGAATATCTGGCGGGACTTACCCGGACGCCCCGCCCAGTCATGATGCTAACAACGGATCGGCTGCGGGTGGCTTTGCTCACCACCCATGTGCCTCTGTCCCGTGTCTGTTCCCTGATCACCGCCGAGGATCTTAAGCACACGGTCTGGGTGTTGGTGCGCGAGCTCGCGCGGCGGTTTGGCATCGCACAGCCGCGCATCGCCGTGTGTGGGCTCAACCCCCACGCTGGCGAAGGAGGCCATATCGGCGCAGAGGAGGAAACCATCATCCGACCGGCTGTGGAGGATCTCAGGGCCGAGGGGATCCGAGTGCACGGACCTTTACCCGCAGACACGGCTTTTTTGCCGCAGTTCTTGGGCAAATGCGACTGCGTCCTGACTATGTACCACGATCAAGGTCTGCCTGTGCTGAAGCACCGGGATTTCAATACAGCCGTGAACATCACCCTGGGGCTGCCCATCATCCGCACCTCCCCCGATCACGGAACGGCATTGGATCTCGCCGGCACTGGAACCGCAGACGAAGAAAGCCTCTGTTGTGCGATTCAAACGGCAATAACCATGGCGGGGGCGGAAACGCGAGTGGCACAAAGATCTCATGCCCATGCCGAAAACGGTTCGGGGTAAACACTCTCGCCCCCGCCTCGGTCAACATTTTCTAACAGATCCAGGTGTCGTAGAGCGTATGGTGGCGACCATCGCTCCGGTTGCGGGTGAGCGCATGGTTGAAATAGGGCCCGGCACTGGGGTATTGACCCGCCCGCTGCTTAAGCGTTTGGGAACGTTGCATGCGGTTGAGTTGGACCGAACGCTCAGCCAGCGGTTACGCGCTGAGTTCAAGCTGGAATCGGGGCTGGAGATCCACGGCACGGACGCGTTGCAATTCGATTACCGTGCGTTAGCCCGTTCGGAGGGTGGGAACTTGCGGATCGTCGGAAATCTGCCTTACTCCATCTCGACTCAGTTGCTGCTGCGACTCATCGCGTGCGCAGACTGCGTGATCGATATGGTGTTCATGGTGCAGAAAGAAGTTGCGGAACGGATCGTGGCCAGGCCTGGAACGCGGGCATACGGCCGCCTCAGCGTTCTAGTGCAATACCGCTGTGCGGGCGAGTTATTGTTTTACATCGGCCCCGATGCGTTTACTCCTCCCCCTCGAGTGGACTCTGCCGTGATCCGCATATCTCCCAAACCAGCGTTATTAAGTGAGCCCGAGGAGCGTATTTTGCGGGAGCTCGTCGCGCGCGCTTTTGCGAGCAGGCGCAAGACACTGCGTAACGCCTTTAGGGGTTTGGTGAGCGAAAATCACTTCGAAAAGATTTCAATCAAACCCGACTCGCGGCCGGAGCAACTCAATTTGAATCAGTTTACGCAATTGGCGCGAATCTTGTCGACAACCATCTCTGCGGCGTGAGCGAGTTTGACAAGGGTGCCGACGGGCTACAGAATAAGACTCATGAGGTTATGAACGATTCTTATTCTTCTTATTCTCTGGCGATGGGGTGAAATAGACTTATCGTGGCGGCTGACGACTGATAATTCTTGTGTCGCAGGGTTCTCTGGGCCCACCGATTGAAGCAAGCGAGAAGGGTCCTTCCTTCGTGAAAAGCTTTTCTTTGCCTTTGCTTAGCACCAGAAACTCGGTTCTCTACTAGGCGCATGGAACGGAAAACAGACCGCAACGCGCTGCAAACGGGTTACCGCATCCATTGGTATGAATTAAGCCAAACTCTTGGGCGAGGTTGTTTCGGGATCACCTACCTTGCTCGGGATCTTAACCTTGCCCAGCTTGTTGCGATAAAGGAGTACCTTCCCGTAGAGCTGGCGTTGAGAGACGTCGATCTTTCGGTGTGCCCGCTGTCTGAGCGTTCAAGCGAAGCGTACCAACAGGGTTTGCAACGATTCATCCGCGAGGCCCGCACTCTGGCCCGGTTTAACCACCCGAGCATCGTGCGTGTGCTGTCTGTGTTCGAGGAGAACCGGACTGCTTATATGGTGATGAGTTACGAGGATGGCGAGAGCCTGGACAATCTGCTTAGCCAAGGCAAACGCTTCAGTGAAGCCGAGCTGAAGAGCATCGTATTGCCGATATTAGAGGGTCTTGCCGACGTCCATCGAGGTGGATTCATTCACCGCGACATCAAACCGGCGAATATCTTTATCCGCAAAAGGGACGGCAGCCCGGTGCTATTGGACTTCGGATCGGCGCGACAGACCTTACCGGGAGATACCCGCTCGCTCACCAGTGTCGTTTCCCCGGGGTACGCGCCTTTCGAGCAATACTCAGGTAACGGAGAAAAGCAGGGGCCGTGGACTGATATATACGGCCTGGGGGCGACGCTTTATCGTGCGGTTGTGGGGGTATCGCCGACCGATGCGATTGCCAGGAGTGAGGCGCTCTTGAAGACTTCGCGCGACTCAGTGGTAAGCGCAACGGAAGCCGCGGGAGGTGGGTATTATTCGAGGAAATTTTTGCAAGCCATTGATCACGCAATTCGCTTCGACGAACGCGAACGGCCTAAGCGCGTAACCCAATGGGCCCAGGAGTTGCGAGGACAAGACAACCCGCAGGAAACGCTCTCTGAGCTTCCCCGGATCACCAATCCAGACGCGAAAATAGAGGCGCCAACCCGTGTGATGACTGCGGGCGCATCGGGGTCAAAGGCGCGACCGTCTAGTCCAATTCGCGTGGCCTTGATACTGCTGCTTGCTGGCGCTGGGGCGGCTTGGCATTACGATCTCGTGGAGATCCCGAAAAGGCAACCGCCTTTTGCTGAACCTGAGATCGCCGAGAAACGTCTGCCGACCGATACTCCAGTGATTAGCACGAATCCAGGCAATCCGCAGCCGTCACGAGAAGAGATCTCCGCGGTTACCGTGCAGCCGCGCTCAAAAGCGGAGCGAGTGGCTGAGCTCCTGAGCTTGGCACGGCAAGACCTTGATGAACTGCGGCTCAGCCCTAAAGGGGACAACGCGTTAGAACTCTTTCGTGCAGCGCTCGATCTCGACCCAAAAAACCCTGTTGCGATTAAGGGGATCCAGGACGTCCTTCAACGGTACCTTACTATGGCCGAGACAGCCATTGATAAAGGTGCGGTACTGGAGGCGGAACGATACCTCGCGAAGGCGGCGAAAATAGATCCCACGGCTGACGCATTGTTACGGAGCCAGCGACGCTTAGGCGTAGTGAAAAATACTCTGTTGCGTCGCACGCTGCCGCGTCCCGTCGCGCCAGCTCCTCAAACGCCGCATCCTTCTGCGGAACCCCCGGCGGAGGACATCACGCACCTGCTGACACGGGCTTCCAATGCCTTGATCTCCGGACGCCTATTTGGACCACCGGGCGACAACGCGGTTGAGCTTTATCGGCGGGCGAAGCAACTCTATCCGCAAAGCGGGGCGGTGAAGAGAGGGTTGGTCGATTTAGGCAATAAGCTGCTCGACCTCGCTGACCAGGCCTCGTATAGCGGAAATTTCGCGCAAGCCGAGGCTTATTTGGATGAGGCAGAAGCGTTGCTGCCCCACAAGCCGGAAATCCAGTCTGCCCGATGGTATGTAGTAGAGCGCAGAGCTTCGAGGGAACGAGCCGTCGCGCGTGAAAAAACCTACCAGGGCAGAGGGCAGGAAGATAGGCTTTAGAGCAACGCTGCCGGTTATTTTTCAGCGCCAATGAGCTTGGCGCTGCTTATCGGCGCGACCTAATTCCTAAAAGCTAAGCTCCTTTTGCGCGTAGGAGCGAGTCTCAGCATGAGTGACTGTTCTCCCATGTGTTTTATTTATTAACAGATGTATGCTTTATTGAATAGGTAGAAACCAGAGAAAAAAGGTTTAACGGATATGTGCGGAATCGTCGGTGGCATCGCGGAACGGGACGTCGTCCCTATTCTGTTAGAAGGGTTGAAACGCTTGGAGTATCGCGGCTACGACTCTGCCGGCATTGCCGTAATCGATAAGGCAACGAAACTCGAACGCGTTCGTGTGGTCGGCAAAGTCAGCGGTTTAGAAGAGTCGCTCAGGGAGCGTACGATTTTCGGCGCCCTCGCTATTGCCCATACCCGATGGGCCACCCACGGACAACCAAGCACCAACAACGCGCACCCACACATGTGTCGGGACCGGGTGGCTTTGGTGCATAACGGGATCATAGAGAACCATGAGCAGCTGCGACGACAGCAACAGAAACAGGGTTACGAATTCACCTCGGAAACGGATACCGAGGTTGTGGTCCATCAAGTCTATGACCACCTTGAGTGCGGAAAAGACCTATTACGCGCCGTAATGGACACCACTCGAGAATTGGAAGGCGCGTACGCGCTTGGAATAATCAGCTGCACTGAGCCGCAGCGTTTGATTGCCGCCCGCCGGGGCAGCCCGCTGGTGATCGGCGTTGGCATTGGCGAACATTTTATTGCCTCCGACGTGTTTGCGTTGCTGCCGGTAACCCAGCGCTTTCTGTTTTTAGAGGACGGTGATGTGGCCGATGTGCGCAGAGACAAGGTCACGATCTATAACGCTCAAGGTCAAGAGGTCCAGCGTCGGATTAAGGTGTCGCAATTGGCTGCCGATGCCGCCGATAAGTCCGGCTATCGGCACTACATGCTCAAAGAAATATTTACCCAAGCCCGTGCCGTAGCGGAGACTTTGGAAGGGAGAATTCGAGACGGAAAGGTGATGGATGACGCTTTTGGTATTGAAGCGGCCAGCCTCTTGCCCGCTATCGATACTGTACAAATCGTCGCCTGTGGCACCAGTTACCATGCAGGATTGGTAGCACGGTATTGGATGGAATCGGTGGCGGGCGTGCACTGTAGTGTGGAGGTTGCCAGTGAATTTCGGCATAGAAACCCCATCGTGCGAGAGCGCACGCTTTTTGTCACCATCTCGCAGTCGGGTGAGACCGCAGACACCTTAGCGGCGTTGCGCGAGGCGAAGCACTGGGGATATAGATACACTCTGGCGATCTGCAATGTCGCAGAGAGTTCGCTGACGCGGGACTCGGATCTGGTGTTTATGACCCGAGCTGGTCCTGAAATCGGTGTGGCGTCGACTAAGGCCTTTACCACGCAACTGGTTGCATTGATGCTGTTAGTTATCATCCTGGGGCGGGGCCACGGGTTGTCGCCAGAGCGGGAAAAAGCGCTGGTGCGACAGCTAGAAACGCTACCCGGTAAGCTGAATGCCGTGCTAGAGCTTAACGATCAGATTCAGCTCTTATCCGAACAATTCGCTCACAAGCACCATGCCCTCTACCTTGGTCGGGGCGCTCTCTATCCCATCGCCATGGAGGGCGCGCTAAAACTAAAAGAGATCTCCTATATCCACGCCGAAGCGTATCCTGCTGGTGAACTAAAGCACGGGCCCTTGGCTCTGGTCGACGAAGACATGCCGGTGATCGCCGTGGCGCCGAACAACGAGCTTTTGGAGAAATTAAAATCAAACTTGGAAGAAGTGCGGGCACGCGGTGGGAAATTGTTCATCTTTGCGGATCCCCGTTCTCGGGTGGAACCTTCAAAGAGCATTAAAGTGTTAGAGGTGGCTGCGGTCGAAAACCTTATAGCACCCATTATTTACACGGTGCCGCTGCAACTTCTAGCCTACCATGTGGCGGTACTAAAGGGCGCGGATGTAGATCAACCCCGCAATCTTGCGAAGTCGGTCACGGTAGAATAAAAAAGATCAGGGGCACTTCGATAACTTCCTTCCTTGCAATTTACCGAACCGCAAAGCAAAAAGCGTGGGTTTTGCTTTGCTCCATTGTTCAGTCACTTAGAGTGATTGACCAATGTCCTCACGTCCCTGTGAGGGCGGGCACTCCGAATTTAATCGAAGTGCCCTTAGCTTAAAAACTCGCGATTAAGGTCCATCGACGATCACGAACACCGCCTAAAATGACGTCTCAATCCTTGAGTGCCATCGCCGAACTGCAGGTGGGAACCATTGGCTTTTGAACAGACAATACCTGAGAAGGAACAGCAGCCCCGGATCCTGATCGTGGACGATGACCAGGATACCCTGGCTTTGCTGGCGGCTTGGCTCGATAACACCGGGTTTCAAACCGTTTCGGCGAATTCAGGCGCGGCGGCGCTGGCTCAGCTCAGCCTAGTACAGCCCCACCTCGTGATCACGGATCTCGTTATGGAGGGCATGGACGGAATGACGCTAATGGCGGAGATCCATCGCCAGAACCCTCTTAAGCCCGTCATCATGCTGAGCGGTCGGGCGAAGATCCCCGACGCGGTCAAGGCGACACATTTAGGCTCGCTTGCCGTACTCACGAAGCCGATCAACAGGGATGAGCTTATCGAGCAGGTGAAAAAGGTTTTGCATTTGACGCATAGCGGTGACCGGCAGGAAGCTGTTCTTGGCCGCCATATCGTCTATCGCAGCACTGTAATGGGTGAACTTCTCGAGCATGCACGGCTGGTGGCCGATAGCGATATAACGGTGTTTATAAACGGTCACACCGGCACCGGTAAGGAAGTGTTAGCGAAGGCGATCCACGAAGCCAGTCCCCGTAGAGAAAAGCCCTTTATCGGAGTCAATTGTGGTGCGATACCGGAGCAACTGCTGGAGTCTGAGTTGTTTGGCCACGAAAAGGGGGCTTTTACCGGGGCTGTGACCCGTCGTGAAGGGCTTTTTCAGGCAGCGGATGGCGGAACTCTGTTCTTGGATGAAATAGGGGATATGCCTTTGAGTTTGCAGGTGAAGTTGTTGCGCGTGCTACAGGACTTTGAAGTCCGGCCGGTGGGGGCGGTTCGCAGCAAGGCGGTGAACGTCAGGATCGTCTCTGCAACGCACAACGATCTTGAGCAAGCCGTGAAGGCAGGGGAATTCCGAGAAGACCTTTATTATCGCTTGCACGTGGTTCCGTTGACGATGCCAAGCCTTGCCGAGCGGCGGGAGGATATACC
>JBOHHR010000129.1:0-3552 GCA_050725475.1 Gammaproteobacteria bacterium
CGACGGGATCGCCGAGTTATCGAAATACGTAGATTCCCTGATCACGATACCGAATGAAAAACTGCTGTCGGTACTGGGGCCGGACATCAGTCTGTTGCAAGCGTTCAAGGCCGCCAACGACGTGCTGCTAGGCGCGGTTCAAGGGATCGCGGAGTTGATCACCGGTTCGGGTCTCATCAACGTGGATTTCGCCGATGTGCGTACCGTCATGTCCGAGATGGGTATGGCCATGATGGGGACCGGGATCGGCAAAGGGGAAGATCGGGCCCGGATAGCGGCCGAGGCCGCAATCGCAAGCCCGTTGCTGGAGGATGTTAACCTCGCCGGTGCGAGAGGGATCCTGGTAAACATTACTTCCGGCCCGGACTTGTCCATGGGTCAATTCGAGGAGGTCGGGAATATCATTAAGGATTTCGCCGCCGAGAATGCCACGGTCGTAGTAGGCACCGTGATCGATCCTGATATGGCGGACGAAGTGCGGGTAACCGTGGTTGCGACCGGTCTCGGGCGATCAGAAAAGGCCGCTCAGGAACCCTTGCGTGTGGTAAAAACGCCACTTACGCCTAATGTGGATTATAAGACGCTGGAACGTCCCACCATCATACGTAACCGCGTGGATGGAGACAGAGATCGAGCCGCAATGACCCATTCCGATTATTTGGACATTCCGGCTTTCCTGCGTCGCCAAGCAGACTAGTGAAAACGGCGCCACGCCGGGAAACGGCATTGTTGCTAAGTTGACAATTTCGAGTGCGCGTAGTAAAGTGACTTAGCGTTGTGCGCCGCACAAATTTTGGGGAGCGGTTCCGGGGCACTGGCGTTTGGCCTTCAAATCGTTGGGCCAGAGGGAGGACCTATGATCAAACAACGTACATTGAAAAACGTGATCCGCGCGACTGGGGTAGGCTTACATAGCGGGAAAAAAGTCTTGCTTACACTGAGACCGGCAGCGGCTCATACCGGGATCGTCTTCCGGCGGGTGGATCTGAATCCGGCTGTTGAGATCCCGGCACGAGCGGAAAACGTGGGTGACACCCGCCTGTCCACCAGTCTCGCCCGAGGCAATGCCCAGATCTCGACCGTAGAACATCTTCTCTCGGCCTTCGCGGGGATGGGGATAGACAACGCATACATCGATGTGAGTGCGCCCGAGGTTCCGATCATGGACGGAAGCGCTGGGCCCTTCGTTTTTCTCATCCAGTCCGCCGGTATCGATGAGCAAAACGCCCCCAAGCAGTTCATCCGCGTCAAACGCCCGGTGATGGTAAAAGATACGGACAAGTGGGCTAAATTCGAGCCCTTCGACGGCTTTAAAGTTTCGTTTTCGATCGAGTTTGATCATCCGCTGTTTGAGGAAAAAGCCAAATACGCCGAAGTTGATTTCTCCACCACGTCCTTCGTTAAAGAGGTGAGTCGGGCGCGCACTTTTGGATTCCTGAGGGAGGTGGAAGCCCTGCGGGAGAAAAACCTGGCTTTAGGCGGGACGTTAGATAACGCGGTGGTGGTTGACGATTATCGCGTGCTGAACGAGGACGGTCTGCGCTACGAAGACGAGTTCGTAAAGCATAAGATATTGGATGCTATCGGCGATGTTTATTTGCTCGGGCATCCATTGATTGGGGCTTTTCACGGGCATAAGTCGGGGCACGCGTTGAACAACCGCCTATTACGCAAGCTGTTAGCGAGCGAAGCTGCGTGGGAAACCGTCACGTACGCCGACGCGTTGGCTTTGCCCTTCGCATTCACCAGGCCACTCCCTGCATACTAACTTCGTTTGCCGCAAGTGATATATATACTCTAATATCGTTACCTTCTGGCGCGCGATAAGGCTAAAAATCGGGCCTGCAAGGCGGGATCCGTTGTACCGTGAGCCACCTCTTGCAGCAAAGCGCTGGCATGGGGAGAGAGTCGTCGACGCGGTGCCGGTTTTGAAGCCTTATAATCTCTATACTCTTTAGACAAGGCGACTCGGATCTCCACGTGAGGGGGCGCCTTTAATTTTAAGTGGCGTTTGAGATAAGCTCGGATGGCGGGGAGCGCGAACCGCAAGCGGGTAAGCCATTCAGGCGAGCTGGCGAATAATACGATGATTTCATCCCGAACATTGGCCACCCCCACGTGCTCCCGTAAGGGAAGCGGCAGTTGCGCGCGCAACTCAAGCTCCAAGGTACGCAGAAAATGCGCGTGAGTTAGCAACGCGTTTAAGCGCTGGCAACGGTGCCCGATGTATCGGCCTAGCGACAGAGATTCAGCATGGAATTGTGTTCGACCCACGCCATCGCCCTCTCATGATGATTCTGAGGATAGCTTAGATGGAAATCATGCTCCTTTCAAAGACCGGAAGATGGTAAACTGATCGAGCCGTTATGTATCCTGCTCACGTTTCGCCACTCCGCTTGTTTTCCCAAAAATGACCGATAGCCGCTTTTCGTTCGGCGCCATCGTGCGTCGTGCCTTCGGCAGCCGCAACGAGCGTGTACTTAAGCGGTTGCGCAAGACCGTAACGCAGATAAACAACCTCGAACCGGAGATCCAGGAGCTAAGCCCGGATCAGCTTGCGTATAAGACCGTTCAATTGCGCCAGCGCCTTGAGCAAGGAGCAAGCCTGGAAGAGCTGTTACCCGAAGCTTTTGCCGCCGTGCGCGAGGCCGCCCGGCGCACGCTCGAAATGCGTCATTTCGATGTCCAACTGGTCGGCGGCATGGTGCTGCATGAAGGGAAGATCGCGGAGATGCGCACCGGTGAAGGCAAGACCTTGGTTGCCACCCTCGCCGCCTATCTGAACGCCCTGCCGGGTAAAGGTGTGCACATCGTCACCGTCAACGACTACCTGGCCCGGCGCGACGCCGAATGGATGGGCGCTATCTACCGTTACCTCGGGATGAATACCGGGGTTATCGTCTCCGGAATATCCACGGCCGAAAGACAAGCCGCGTACGCAGCGGATATTACCTACGGCACCAATAACGAGTTCGGGTTTGACTACCTGCGCGATAACATGACCCTAGCCCCTGCGGATAGGGTGCAACGCGGGCTCAGCTTCGCGATCGTGGACGAGGTCGACTCCATACTGGTCGATGAGGCGCGCACACCGTTGATAATCTCCGGCCCGACGCAAGAGCGTAGTGAGCTTTATATCGCCGTCGACAAGCTGATCCCCAACCTGACCCGCCAAGAACACGAGGAGGGGCCCGGGGACTATGTCGTGGATGAAAAAACCAAACAAGTCCATCTCACCGAAGACGGCCACCAGCAGGTGGAGGAATTACTCACCGCAGCGGCACTGCTCGATGCAGGCCACAGCCTTTACGACGCCGCAAATATCGGATTGATGCACCACGTGAACGCGTCCCTCAGGGCCCACGCTTTATTCAAAAAGGACGTCGACTACATCGTCAAAGACAACCAGGTCGTGATCGTGGATGAATTTACCGGCCGCACCATGCCCGGGCGGCGGTGGTCGGAAGGTCTGCACCAGGCCATCGAGGCTAAGGAGGGCGCGGTGATACAGCAAGAGAACCAGACCTTGGCCTCGATCACGTTTCAAAACTA
>JBOHHR010000130.1:0-6035 GCA_050725475.1 Gammaproteobacteria bacterium
CAGGGGACGGGTTGCGCTCAATTCTTCTTTGACCAACTCGGTGCCCAATGGCATACGCTTGGCGTGCGCAGAATACAAAGCCGACACGACCGCCTGCTCTATTTCGGCGCCGGAGAACCCCTCGGCCGCGGTGGCCAGTGCCGGCAAGTCGAAGCGGCCGGGATCTTGGCCGCGTTTGCGCAGATGGAGATCGAATATCGCTTCTCGGACCGCGTGAGCGGGCAAGTCGACGAAAAAGATCTCGTCGAAGCGTCCTTTGCGCAGCAGTTCCGGCGGCAGGGCTGCGATATCGTTAGCCGTCGCCACCAGAAACACCTTGGCCTTGCGCTCGGCCATCCAGGTCAGCAGCGTTCCGAGCAAACGACGAGAGGGGCCCGCGTCCTCATCTACCGCTAAACCCTTCTCTATCTCATCCACCCAAAGCACGCACGGGGCCATATGTTCCGCGGTTCGCAATGACTCCCGCAACTTGCGCTCCGTCTCGCCGTAGTACTTATCGTACAGGCTCGCAAAATCCAGCCGCAAAAGAGGCACGCTCCAGGCGCCCGCTACGGCCTTGGCCGCCAGGCTTTTGCCGCTCCCCTGAACGCCCAGCAACAGCAGTCCTTTCGGGGGATCGAGGCCCGGCGGGATATCCGCACCGAGGAACACGGGCTTGCGTTTTTCCAGCCAACTCTTCAGGTTAACCAAACCCACGACATCGGCCAGCTTTGCGGTCTCTAATTCAAAAGACAACGCGCCCCCTTGATCGAGCAACGCGTATTTCTTTTGCATCACTGAGGGGATATCGGCCTACGAAATGACGCCGTCATCGTAGATGGCGTTGCGTACGAGCTGGCGTGCATGCCGCAGGGTTAGCCCCGCCAGATTTCTCGTCAGTGCCCCCAGAACGTGTCGGCGTGCGGTGACCCGTTGCCCTGGGTTGCGCGCCTCCCAAATAAGCACCTCGTCGCGCACCATTGCTTCAAGCTCCTCGGAACTGGGCATGGCTAGGTCAAAGCGCGCGGTATACGTCACCAGCTCCGGGGGGAACGTAAGCTCATGGCTTACCAGCACCAATGTCTTCGGCACTTTTACATAGTCTTCCGCAAGCTCCCGCAGCAGACGCACGTTTACCGCGTCTTCCAAATACGGATGGAAGTCCAGCAGTAGCAATACCGCCCCTGTGCTCAGCGAACGGAAATAGGCCAGAGCGTCGGCCGGTTTGAGGTACATCCGCTGAGCCGGATGCTCGCCATCCAAGCGTCGCACGCCCTCCGTCACGGCCCAGCGGAATACGGGCAGATGCCGGCGCTTTGCCACTCGCAAAACCAGGTCTACCACGCGCTCTTCTTCATGCGATAGGATCGCGATGATGGGCGTGCGGGAAGCGATTAGTAGCTCTAGATCGCTGAGGTCAGACACCATCCGCCCTTGCGCCGTGCGACTGCTAAGCGCTCGGCGGCGAGGTCAAAACGAGGAACATCTGGTTTAAGCGGTGCACGAATCCTGCAGGGTCATCCAGCTTGCCACCCTCGCTAAGCAAGGCTTGGTCGAAAAGGATCTTCGCCCAGTCCTCGAAGCGCTGCTCATCGTTTTCCGACTTCAAGCGCTCGAGGATAGGATGCTGAGGATTGATCTCCATGATCGGCTTGGCGCCCTTGATATCTTGACCGGCCGCTTTGAGCAGGCGCTCCAAATTGGCGCTTAAGGCGCCCTCGCCGGCTACCAGGCAGGCCGGAGACGTGGTCAAGCGATTGCTCAACCGGACGTCTTCAACTTTATCCTCAAGCAACTTTTTCATTCGCTTAATCAGGTCCGCGTACTCACCTCCCTTCTCCGCGGTCTTCTTTTTCTCCTCGACATCTTCCAGCTTGCCGAGATCCAGGTCCCCTTTGCTGACAGACCGTAGCTCCTTGCCGGAGAATTCCCTGAGGTGAGTGACCAGCCACTCGTCGATCGGATCGGAGAGCAGCAGTACCTCGATGCCTTTTTTGCGGAATACCTCGAGGTGGGGGCTGTTCTTTGCCGTTTGGAAGCTGTCGGCAATCACATAGTAGATGTGCTTCTGATCCGCCTTCATCCGGCTCACGTAAGCTTCCAAAGACACCTCCGGCTGCTCCTTGTCCTCACGGGTGCTGGAGAAGCGGAGCAGCTTGGCGATGCGATCCTTGTTGTCCGGGTCATCGACGAAGCCTTCTTTGAAAACGCGCCCAAACTGCTCCCAGAATTTAGCGTAGGCTTCCGATTTGGCGAGATTTTCGATCGTGCCTAACACCTTCTTTACCGAAGCCGCGCGGATGGTGTCGACGGTCTTGTTCTGCTGCAAGATTTCGCGCGAGATGTTGAGCGGGAGATCGTCGCTGTCCACCAAACCGCGGACGAAGCGCAGATAGGGGGGCATTAACTGCTCCGCATCATCCATGATGAACACTCGCCGCACGTACAGCTTTATTCCGCGGCGACTGTCGCGGTCCCATAGATCGAACGGAGCGCGGGAGGGAATGAAGAACAAGCTGGTGTATTCCAGCTTGCCCTCGACCCGGCTGTGCACGCGGGCCATGGGAGCTGCGAAGTCATGCGCGATGTGTTTGTAGAACTCGTTGTACTCCTCGTCGGAGATGTCTTTTTTGGGACGCTTCCACAAGGCCGTGGCGGAATTGACGGCCTCGGAGCCTTCGGCCTTCTCCCCCTCCTTGGGCATGAGAATGGGCACGGTGATGTGGTCTGAGTATTTTTTTATGATGCCGCGCAAACGGAAACCGTCGGCGAATTCTTTTGCCTCCTTCTTGAGATGCAGCACCACCTCCGTGCCCCGCTTCTTGCGTTTCACCGTTTGCACGCTGTATTCACCCTTGCCGTCTGATTCCCAGCGCGCCCCCTCGTCTTCCGTCAATCCAGCGCGGCGTGTGGTCAGGGTGACTTGCTCGGCGACGATAAACACCGAATAAAAGCCCACTCCGAACTGGCCGATGAGCTGGGAGTCCTTCTGCTGGTCCCCGGTCAAGGCCTTAAAGAACTCTCTGGTGCCCGAGCGAGCAATGGTACCCAGATTATCCACAACCTCTTGCCGGGACATACCCAGACCGTTGTCTCGCACCGTGATTGTGTTTTGCTTGTCGCTGTAGTCGACCTCGATCTGCAGCCCACTGTCACCTTCATACAGCTCATTCTTGCCCAAGGCTTCGAAGCGCAGCGTGTCGCAGGCATCCGCGCTATTGGAGATCAATTCCCGCAAGAAAATCTCCGGGTTGCTGTACAGCGAATGGATCATGAGATCCAGCAACTGGCGGACTTCGGACTGAAATCCAAGCGTTTCTTTCTTTACTTCTATCATCGGCATGAATCGTGTTGTGTCAACGAAATTAAATTGTTACACATCGCCTTCACCTTTTTACACACCCTTTGATGGTACCTCTCGGCTTCGAGAATGCCGACAGGGGTACCGCCAAAGCGGTCCTCAGTTTATAGCCTGAGAACTCGGCAACACCCTACTTTGTCTTGCTAATGTACTCAATGACCGGGTCTGAACACGATCGCTCTTGAAGCCAGTTTTGCCAATTCTCGCTGAAAAGCTTTTGAAGCGCTCCTGTCTCTAAGCATCGAGCTATAGCTCAGTTCAGGTATCAACGCGTGACCGGGAAGTTCATTCGCTTGCGGATCGGGTACAACCGTAAGCCCGAGCATGAGCAGATCGGCGATTCGCAGGCGCGAGACATAGTAGCCAGCGCGTCCCGGTCCCCCAGCCGCTACTTTAGCGGCGCTTACAAACAACTCGCGGAAAACCGAGAGTCCGGCAGTATCTGTCTTGCGCGGCTCGAACGCCACACGTTGCACCGGTTCAGCGAGCGATTCCTTGTACCAATCTTTGTTGTTCGGGATGCGACGCAGCACATGTTCCCCCGGCGTCACTGGAACATGCTGGTTCTTCGGTACGACTGGCAATCTCGCCCTATGCGCTTCGAATGTAATGTGAACGCGGAGTTGGGCCTAGGGGTATGCTTGCCAAAGGTAACTGGTTTGAGGGCGCAACAGTTCGCGTGTGTCTGGCCAAGCCGCCGGGAAAAAGACTCGTGGAGCCCCTTTGCGCTCAAACATCCATTCGCCTTCGTACGGACGCAATGCTTCGAGTTCCAGGTAGCCTCCTGCCTGTTGCCATTCCACCACGACCTCACCATTCGGGCCCACAACGACGCGGGCTGGCGGGGGCCAAAGGCACGATTGCAGTTGCTGCAGAAGATCGGAGAGGCTTAGGACCGTATCGCGTATCGGCACTAAAGCTCCTTCGCCATCCCAATTATCCCGAAGGGCGAGCATCTGGCTGAGGTTGTCGAGGCATGACTCCCACTGACTCCGCGCCGTTTCATCTTGATAAGTGAAGAGGCCAGCGGACGGCAACGACCCTGAGCCCGAGTCGTCATATTGGCTCTTAGAGGTGGGGCTGGACATTAGGCGGTTCTCCTCCAATGCTTGTGCGCTTTCTGCGATGTTATAGCTGCGAAGGATTCGACGATCGATTCATGGCCGATGTTCAAACCCACCTCTAGACTTTTCCCTTCACCAAGTGGCCCCCGAGCGGTGAGCTGTAAAGCGAGAGCCTCCTTGCCGGCCGACGAACCAACTCTCACGTGTTTAAGAGAGATGTGAAGGCGACCCAAGTTGTCACCAACCACTAACGACCACTCGCCGCGAAATCCGTCCGGGTGCTGTCCCTGAATATTCGTCGCAGGTGGCACGAACCACGGAAATATGGACGGCCAGTCGCTCGCAGAGAACCATAGATCACCCTTCGGAATCTGATTAACATATGTAACTTCCCATTGATTAAGCGTCAATTCACCCTTGGCCGCCTCTTTAACGAATTGCTCGAAGCTCGCGAATAAATCTTTAAACTCAGGGAGTAACTTGTCGTAACTGGGATATCCCGCTGATCCTTTTCGCCAGTTGTAGAGAAAGCGCGTGTTTTGGACCTGAATCATTCTTTCATCGTCTGAACGATAGATCTGGACGCGCTCTCCACCCGTGGCGGCTCTTACCATTAGGAGGGCCTCAGGCCCCCACAGCTTCTCATCGCCGAAACGCTCAAACTGATCTTCGAGGCGAGGGGCTATGCTCGTGCGTATCCACTCGTCCGAAAAATACTTTTTCCACAACCAACCCGCATGTACTTCGTTGAATTGAGAAACGGGACTGAACTGTGCGCCTAGCACAGTCTCTACTACGGGCGGTGAATCAAACTTCGGCAAATGAATATGAGTGCCCATAAGAGGGGTGAACCAAAAATGCGTAGACCGTCCTCTTCTGTCACCAGCCTAATTGGTACTGAAAAACGATAGCACTACCGTTGCGTTACGGTCAACGGCCTCGGCATTTTCTACCGCGGGTCCGGATGCAGAATGCACCGATCATCTAAATACTTCACCGTCCGGAGCGAGCGCTGGTTGTCTTCGCCGATCACCGCTTTTCGCCCACGCTTAACGGGGAACGCTGCGGTAAAGTCCAGAAAACGGCTCGGTCCCCTTACTCATGGCGACTCCTACAGCAAAGCCATTCCCGGTGACGGGACGACGTCCGTGCTATCCTGGAGGTCATAGCTACGCACGAATTCCGGATTAGGGTGGCGGTCTAATCTTACGAGACAAATCGACCATAGCCGTAAATGGGTGGCAAGCGCACTGACGGCACAGACCGGGAGGATTACAGCATGGCGCAAGACATCTTCATCGTCGCGGCACGCCGCGCACCGGTTGGTTCCTTCTTGGGCGCGCTCTCGCCCTTGTCGGCCGTGGATCTCGGGGCCTTTGCGATCCAGGCCGTGGTATCGGAAGCGGGAATAGCGCTAGGCGCAATCGAGGAGGTCTTGATGGGCTGCGTGCTGCCCGCGGGTTTGGGCCAGGCGCCGGCGCGACAAGCGGCATTGAAAGCGGGGATCCCTCCGTCGGTGCCGTGCACTACGGTGAACAAGATGTGCGGCTCGGGGATGAAGACCGTGATGTTGGCCCATGACCTGATCAAGGCGGGATCGGCTGAGATCGTGCTTGCCGGCGGCATGGAAT
>JBOHHR010000131.1:0-4448 GCA_050725475.1 Gammaproteobacteria bacterium
GAACAGACACAAATAGCGGCGAAAATGCGTCCGGGCACGATTGTTACCGGCAAAGTCTTAGATATCCGGCCCGATGTGGTGGTAGTGAGTGCGGGCTTCAAGTCGGAGGCGATGATCCCAAAGGAGCAGTTTCAGGACGATAAAGGCAACTTGGAGGTAACCATTGGAGACGAGGTGGATGTCGCTCTCGATGCCGTCGAAGATGGGTTCGGGGCCACGCGACTGTCGCGGGAGAAGGCGAAGCGGGCCACGGCCTGGAGCGAGTTGGAAGAGGCGCACAAAGAAGGCGCCACGGTCACCGGCGTGATAACCGATAAGGTAAAAGGTGGGTTTACAGTCGATGTCAAGACGATTCGTGCCTTTCTGCCCGGTTCGCTGGTTGACGTGCGTCCGGTGCGTGATACCAGTTATCTACAAGGGAAACCGCTCGAGTTTAAAGTAATCAAGGTAGACAAAAAACGCAACAACGCCGTGGTCTCTCGACGCGCCGTGGTCGAGAGCGAAAACAGTGCCGAGCGAGAAGCCCTGCTGGAGCAGTTGAAAGAAGGCGCCGTGTTAAAAGGCACCGTCAAAAATCTCACAGACTACGGGGCTTTTATCGATCTCGGGGGCATAGATGGTCTGTTACACATCACCGATGTGGCGTGGAAAAGGGTGAGGCACCCGAGCGAAGTGCTGACTCTCGGCGCGGACATCGATGTCAAAGTGCTGAAGTTTGACCGGGAACGGATGCGGGTGTCGCTTGGCCTAAAGCAGCTTGGTGACGATCCGTGGGGTGATCTAGCGCGCCGCTGCCCAGTCGGCGCTCGGGTATTCGGCAAGGTGACCAACATCGCGGATTACGGGTGTTTTGTCGAGATAGAAGAGGGTGTCGAAGGCTTGGTCCACGTCTCCGAAATGGATTGGGTCAACAAGAACGCGCATCCGGGGAAGTTGGTTCATCTCGGTCAGGAGGTCGAGGTGATGGTGCTCGACATCGATGAAGAGCGTCGGCGGGTCTCACTCGGTATGAAACAATGCAGGCCGAATCCCTGGGAGGCGTTTGCGGCCAATCACAACAAAGGGGATCGGGTTCAGGCGACGATAAAGTCGATCACTGATTTTGGGATCTTCATCGGACTGGAAGGCGGCATCGATGGCTTGGTGCACTTATCGGATCTGTCCTGGTCTGTCTCTGGCGAGGAGGCGGTGCGAAACTACAAGAAGGGCGAGGCGATGGAGGCGGTGGTTTTATCGGTGGACGCGGAGCGAGAACGGATCGCGTTGGGTGTCAAACAGCTGGAAGAGGATCCCTTGTCGCAATACCTAGGCGAGCACCCCAAGGGCAGCTCCGTGAAGGGCAAAGCGCAAAAGGTGGATGTCAAGAGCGTGGTGGTGTCCTTGACGGATCGTGTGGAGGGGTATATCCGTGTCTCTGAATTGTCGCGAGCTCCAGCCGACGATGCGCGTAAACTGGTGAAGATTGGGGATGAAGTGGAAGCCATGCTGATCGGGGTGGACCGCAAAAAACGCATCCTAACGCTATCGGTGAAAGCGAAGGAGGCAGAAGACGAGGAAAAAGCGATCAAGGAATATAGCGCCGACAGCGAAGGGGCCGGTGGGACTAAGTTGGGAGAGATCTTAAAACACCAGTTGAACAATCAGGAGGGTTGACGACCCGTTTGTCGGGTCGGAGCCCAGAGACTCAAAGCGAGAAAACAAGGTGAGTATGACTAAATCCGAGCTTATCGAATCCTTGGCACACAAGGAGTCCCAGTTGGGATACCGCGATGTCGAGTTGGCGGTGAAAACGATCCTCGAGCATATGACGAGAACCCTATCCAGGGGTGAGCGTATCGAGATCCGCGGATTCGGCAGTTTTTCCCTGCACTACCGGCCACCGCGGGTGGGGAGAAACCCAAAGTCCGGATTTGCGGTATCGCTGGCAGCGAAGCATGTCCCGCATTTTAAACCTGGCAAGGAGCTTCGCGAACGGGTCAACGCCCCGCCGGATTAGCGGCTGATCGCTCGGTGTTTTCTGCTTAAGAGGCCTCTGGATTTTTCAAAGCCTTTAGGGAATTGCTGGGGACTCTGGATCCGCTCCGGCGAAACCACCCTTCTTTCCATCTCGATGCGCTAAAAGGCGCAGAAGTGTGGCGATGGCTTTTTTCTGATGATGTTGCCCGAGCTGACCCTAAATATGGTGTGGTTTCTTCTGCCGGTCGCGGCAGCAAGCGGGTGGCTGGCGGCGCGACGCCTGTACAACAACAAGTCCTCTGCGGGGCGCCCTCTAATGGCGCCCGAGTACTTCAAGGGATTGAGTTATCTGCTCAACGAGCAACAAGACAAGGCCATTGAGATCTTCACCCGCTTGCTGGACCTCGAAAGCGACACGGCCGAAATCCATCTTGCGCTGGGCAACCTGTTTCGGCGGCGGGGGGAGGTGAGTCGCGCGATCCAAATCCACCAGAATCTGGCTGCTTGGCCAAGCTTGGATGAAGAGCAGCGCAGCGCCGCCTTGTTTGAGCTGGCCTTGGATTACATGCGTTCCGGCTTGTTGGACAGGGCAGAGTCGATGTTTCATGAATTGACCCAGGCGAGGAGTTATCGAGGGCCAGCGCTGCGGAAACTGGTCGATATTTATCAGCAAGAAAAAGATTGGGACAAGGCGATCTCCTACGCCTTGGAATCGCGCGCCGTCTCGGGGATCGACATGAACCCACGTATCGCACAGTTTTACTGCGAGCGGGCGGAAAACGAGGCCGTTAGCGGGGACATCCGAAAGGCCCTCCAGTCGACAAAACACGCTCTGGCGGCCGATCCGAATTGCGTCAGGGCGAGCATGCTTGAGGCTGAGTTGCGCAAACGCTCGGGAAGGTTGGATAAGGCAATCAAAGCCTATAAACGCGTCGAGCAGCAGGATCCGGATTTTGTCAACGAGGTGATCTATCCGCTGCAAGACTGCTACCGACAACTGGACAAGCTGGACGTGTTCGTCGCCTATCTCGAACGCTTGTCTCAAAGGCGGCGCGGCGTCACCCCGGTGCTCGTGTTAGCCGAGTTGCTCGCGCAACGCAGCGGCAAACGAAAGGCCATCGATTATCTCAACGATACCCTGCGTGATACCCCCTCCTTGCGCGGGCTAAGCCGCATGATCCATTACGCCCTGGAAGAGGCGGAAGACGGTGCCCGCGACGACCTGATGTTGTTGAAAGCGTTTACGGATCGCTTGCTCGAGGGGCGGGCGCTTTATAAATGTCGCCACTGTGGGTTCAGCGGCCGGTCTTTGCACTGGCAATGCCCGGGTTGCCGGTATTGGGGGACCATGCGGCGCATCCGCGGTATCGGGGGAGAGTGAGAGCTTGTGAAAAAATCTACTGCGCTCGGGATCTCGCGTTCCGGCGGTGCTCGGAATCCTCATGTATTTCAATATACACTCCGGTTCCTGCGCTCCGGCGGAACGCGACCTCCCTGCGCTCGCGACGATTTTTTCACAAGCTCTGAGCGAGGCGGAGGTGGGTAAGACGGGATCTGCGACTCAGATAGCGATCGTCCCCCAAGCGGGGCCTAGCAATGACAGCGGAAGCGGGCTTAGCCCTTTAGCGGCCCGCTTTCCTGAAGTTGCCGGCGACCAGCAGTCATGGGCGCATCTCTATGGCAGCGCGAAAGCCTTAGCCCTTGGCGCAGCGGCCTGCCGCGCCAAGGGACCGATCGCTATTATTGCGCAGGATACGCTGCACACTAATCGGCTCCAGGAGCAGTTGTGTTTTTACCATGCGGGAGACCCGGGGCTCGTGGTCCGCGGCTTTCCCGGGTGGGAGGTACTACCTTACGACCACTTCTCCCCTTATCACGATATCGTGTCCGAGCGCCTGGCGACGCTTAGCGTACTACCCAGCATGCGGCGCGGAGTTGTCGTGGTCTCGGTGCAGACCTTGATGCAGCGACTTGCGCCACCGAGTTATGTCCAATCCAGCTCCCTGGTGCTTGAGGCCGGGCAAGCTATCGACAGGGAGACGTTCCGCAGGGAACTCGAGTCTTCGGGATATCGCTGCGTCCCGGAAGTCGCGGAGCATGGGGACTTTGCAGCCCGAGGCTCGTTATTGGATATCTTTCCCATGGGCGGTGAGGTGCCGTACCGAATCGACTTGCTGGACGATGAAATCGACAGCATCCGAGCGTTTGATCCGGAAACGCAGCGCTCCCAGGGAATGGTCCCGCAGGTGCGCGTGCTGCCCGCTCACGAGTTTCCCCTGACCAAAGAGGGCATTGCTCGGTTTCGTGCCGCCTGGCGCGTGCGCTTCAGCGGGCGGCCGATGGATGCGCCCGTTTATCGGGATGTCAGTGCTGCGCTCGCGCCCGCGGGTGTGGAGAGTTATTTGCCCTTGTTTTTCGAGCAGACCGCGACGTTTTTCGACTACTTATCCGAAGACACGGTAATGGTCCTCGATGAGGGTGTCGAGCCTGCG
>JBOHHR010000132.1:0-5434 GCA_050725475.1 Gammaproteobacteria bacterium
CCAAGGAGGCGCCCGTGCGTTGGTTGACCTCATTAATATCCAAGGCTGAAATCAAGCGCCCCCACAGCGCGATCTTCTCCCCTGCATTTGGCTCGGACGAGTGGGCGTCACCGCCTGCATCACCCAGCATCGTCGCGACTCGCGCCACCACAGTGCGGTAACGCTCCACCACGCTTGCCATGTCCCCGCAGCGGTGGCGCAGAAACCAGCGCGTGGCTTTTTCCAAGACCCCTTGGGTATCGATGATTAGTTGATTTTGCAACAGATAGTCTGCTCTAGGGTGGAGCGCTTGGATAGACTCCTCCCGGCTTCGCGCGTCAAACACGTCGCGGGCGATGATATAAGCCCGCGCGATCTCGGGTATGGAGGAGGCCAATTCCTCACCCAAGCGGTAGGCGAAATCGATCCCGACTCGATTGACCATGCTGTTCGCAATAAGCTTAGCCACGATCTCTTGCCGCAATCGGTGGGCGTCAATGGCTGCGCCAAACCGCTTGTGCATAGGTTGGGGAAAGTATCGCAACAGCAGAGTAGAGAGATAAGGATCATCGGGCAACTCGGATTTCAATATCTCCGCAAACAGCGCCAGCTTGACATGGGCCAATAAGACCGCTACCTCCGGTCGAGCCAATCCTTCTCCCGTGGCTTTGCGCTTGGCTAGGTCTTCGTCGGCAGGAAGACCCTCGAAGACGCGGTCAAGTTTGAGAGTTCGTTCAAGAACAGTGATCAGGCGAGCGTACCAATCCAAATGGGTCTTGGATTTCTGTACGGCGATGCTAATCGCTCGGGCTTGGCGTTCGTTGTCTTGAAGGATCTGTCCGGTAACCTCATCCTTCATCAGCGCGAGTAGGCGATTTCGTTGCTGTCGGGACACTCTTTTCTTTTGAGCCGCTCCGTCGAGCGCAATCTTGATATTGACTTCTCTATCCGAACAATCCACTCCCCCCGAATTATCGATAAAGTCGGTGTTGATTCGGCCGCCTTTTCGCGCGTATTCAATGCGAGCCTGTTGGGTAAATCCCAAGTTTCCCCCTTCTGCGACCACTCGACAACGAAGCTGCGCCGCGTTTACCCTCAGGACGTCGTTTATCCGATCGCCGACATCGGAATGCCCTTCCAGGGTGGATTTAACAAACGTGCCGATCCCTCCATTCCACAGCAGATCGACCGGGGCTCGCAGAAGGGCCTGCACCAACTCAGTCGGCGTCAAGCGGGTGGCGGTGATGCCAAGCGCCTTTCGCGCCTCGGGCGCGATCGCAATGGACTTGGCGCTGCGTTTATAGACGCCGCCGCCTTTGGACGGCAGATCCGCCCGATAATCGGCCCAGGAAGATCCCGCCAGCGCAAACAAGCGCCGGCGTTCCTGGTAACTCGTGGCCGGATCGGGATCGGGGTCCAAAAACACATGCTCATGGTTAAAGGCGCCTATTAGCTTGATGTGCTCAGACAATAGCATTCCATTGCCGAACACATCACCCGCCATGTCGCCGATTCCAACCACGGTGAAATCGGTGCTTTGGATATCGATATCCAGGGCCCAAAAATGCTCTTTAACCGACTCCCAAGCGCCCCTGGCGGTGATACCCATTTGCTTGTGGTCGTAGCCATTGCTCCCACCCGAGGCAAAGGCATCCCCCAACCAGAAGCCGTGCCCGGCCGAGATGCGGTTCGCGAGATCGGAAAACGTCGCCGTGCCTTTGTCGGCGGCCACCACGAGATACGGATCGTCGCCGTCATAGCGCACCGTAGCCGGGGGCGGAATGATGCGCTCACCTAAGCGATTATCCGTTACATCGAGCAGCCCTTGGATGAAATCTCGGTAACAACCCTCGGCTTCCAGCCGCAATTCCTTTGCTCCGGCATCCGCCACTACCCGTTTCAAGACAAACCCCCCTTTCGCCCCGACCGGAACGATCACTGCGTTCTTCACCATCTGCGCCTTCATCAAGCCGAGGATCTCGCGACGAAAATCCTCACGCCGGTCCGACCAGCGGATCCCTCCGCGCGCCACTAAACCTCCCCGCAGGTGTAGGCCCTCAAATCGAGCCGCATAAACGAAGATCTCGAACATGGGCCTGGGCAGCGGCAATTCCGGGAGCAACGCGGGCGAGAGTTTGAAACAGAGGTAATCCTTGGGTAGCCCCGCAGCATTTTTGTGAAAGTAATTGGTACGCAACATGGCCTGGATGAGGGCCAAAAAATGGCGCAGGATCCGGTCCGCATCGAGGCTCGCGACCCCTTCTAATTCGTCCTCGATCTGTGCCGCAAGCGCGGAACGTTGTGTCGCCGCATGTCGGTCCGGATCGGGGTCAAAGCGGCTGTGAAACAGAGCAATCAGTTTGCGGGTGACCGCGGGGTTATCAAATAGCGCTCGCTCCATGTAGCCCTGGCTGAAAGGGATCTCCGTCTGCTTTAGGTATTTGCAACACGCTCGCAGCAGCATCACATCCCGCCAGCCGAGGCCCACGTGAAGCACCAAGCGGTTTAACCCATCGTTCTCTACCATCCCCTCCCAAACCTGGGCGAAACACTGCTCAAAGATATCTTTGATCTTTTCGACCTCGATCCCATCCGGCTCCTGATGCAACAACCGGAAATCCTGTACCCATACCGAGTCGTAACCCTCGGGCGTGATCTCAAAGGGATTTTCGCTAAATACCATAACGTCCATGTTCTCCAGCATGGGGATAACGGAGGACAGAGGAACGGGCGTTCCAACCTGATAAAGCTTGAAACCCAAGGTGCCGTGCGAGGACCTCATGGGTTGGTACAAGCGCAACCGCAAACGCCGCTGCTCAAGCGCTTGGGCTATATGGGCGATGTCTTCGATCGCTTCATGGACGTCATAGGTGTGCCGGTAACCGGGAGGAAATGCCTGACGGTAGCAGGTAAACAGATCTTTGCCCGCTTCCTCACCTTGACTTCGGATCAGATCTCGGGCCAACTCGTCTTGCCAAAGACGTACGGCACTAGCTATCCGCTCCTCTAGTATCTTTATATCGGGCGGCATAACCCGGCCTGGCTGGCTGCGCACCACGAAATGGACTCGTGCTAATACCGATTCCGATAAAGAAACGGTGAACTCCACACTGTCGCCCTCAAAGGAGGCTAGCAAGATTGCCTGCATGCGATCCCGCAAGTCGGTGTTATAGTGGTCGCGAGGAATATAGACTAAGCAGGAGAAAAAGCGCTCAAAGGGATCTCGCCGGACAAACAGTCTCACCCGTTGCCGCTCCTGTAGATGCACGATCCCCGTCGCGATCTGCAACAGCTCGTCTTCCCCGATCTGGAACAGCTCATCGCGGGGGTACGTTTCCAAAATGTTGAGTAAGGCTCTAGACGCATGGCTATTGGGAGCCGAACCGGAGCGTTGCAGCACGCGTTCGATCTTTCGTCCGATCACGGGGATCTGTCGTGGGTTGCTGTGATAAGCCGCTGAGGTATAGAGGCCCAGGAAGCGACGTTCGCCAATCACTCGGCCTTTAGGGTCGAAACGTTTTATCCCCACATAGTCGAGATAAGCAGAGCGGTGCACGGTCGATTTGGAACTGGATTTAGTCAGAATGAGCGCTGTTGGCTCGCGCGCCAGTCGCCGCACCTGCGGTGGCAGCTCAGCGAAACTTCGCGCCAAGCGACGCGGTTCGCGTTCCCGCAAAATACCCATGCCAGAGCCTTGGACGATGCGTAACAATTCCTCCCCGCCTTCCGTGACGAGCGCCTGCTCCCTGTAACCGAGAAGCGTAAAGTTTCCGTCCAGCAGCCACGCAAGAAAAGCGACAGACTGCGCGATCTCCTCCGGATCCAAGGGTACGCCTTGCAGTTCCTGGATGCATTCCCGAACCTGATCCGACATCGTCTTCCAATCCTCGACCGCCATGCGCACATCATCCAAAACGCGGGTCAGGTCATTTGTCAGCGCGCGGAGCAATCCCGGATCCGTTTCACAATCGATCTCAAAGTGGATAAAGGATTCGAGCGCCCTATCGCCCGGTGCGTCGGTTTCGAAGATCTCGATCAGTCGGCCGTGGGAATCGCGCTTAAGCGCTAGGATCGGGTGAATCACCAGGTGCAGGGTGAATCCTCGGCGGTTGATCTCCGCACTGGCGGAGTCGACCAAAAACGGCATGTCGGGACTGACGATCTCGACGATCGTGTGTTGCGAACGCCATCCGTGTTTGTTCAAATCTGGGTTATAGATCCGCAGCTTTCGACCATGGCCACGGCGCCTACGCGCCAGTTCGAGGTGGCATAAGGCCGCCCCGACTAAGTCAGCCGGTTCGCGACCAACTAAGTCCTCAGGTGCGACCCTGGCGTAATACTGGCGAACAAAAGACTCCGTCAATGCCCGCTGCTCCGCGGGCAGCCTCGTTCCTATCTCGGAAATCGCCTTTGCGATGAGCCGATCCTTCCCCTGGACCGCTGCAGCCGCGTTTTCCTCCAGGACTGACGCTTCAGAACCGGCGGGAATTTTGTACCTCATTGATAAAAGTGCACTTCATTCGTCAGCCGTGCGGATCGGCTCAATTATTAGAGTTTGCTATTGAGTCCCATTCATAACCCAACACCAGGAATACATCTTCCACCTCGTTTTCCCCCAAGTTCCCGCCGGGACCGGGACCGGTCATTTTCAGTTGCCATCCGATCGGCGCGATTGAGGGATCGATTGTGACATCAGCAAGAGGAGGGTCGTCCTGTTTACTCCTTGTTGCAAAGTGTAACCCACCAAAGTTGCTTTCGCTTTCTCGTGCAAGCTCAAACGTATCCGAACCGGCAGGGAGTGGCGGACTGAGTACAACTGAGTAATTTCCTGTATTACTGCAGCGAGCCAACAGCGATATAGAGTTCACCTTCAAGATTTTCCCTTCATCCTTGAATGGGAACAGGCTGGGCGAAATATCTAGCTCAAAAACATTTCCGTTCACAGGATTTGTGGGATGCAGGAAGCGATGCCACTGCGTCGGAAACTCTTGCCGTAAGTTGAACAAGCGTACAGAAGGCACAGCGCCTTCCTGTTCGAAATATAGCCGCAAGTGTTTGATAGCTTCATTCTTGAAAGGACCCGCATCTTCTCGTGCCATGTATTTGATGTGGACAACGGCATCCGTAATCGTGCCGTAATCGAATTGCCTTAACGGTTTGCCAAAATCAGGGTTTGTGTCACTGAACAGTTCCAGCGCCCAATTGCTCACAGCCCCTGCGCCCTCGAAGGGCAGGTAGCGCTCATCGCGGAAGCTCAACTCGAATACCCCGCTATCATTTTGGGCGTTGCTGGCGGCAATGGCCTTGACGGGGATATTGCTTTCCACAAAACGGGGATCGTCCGTCCAGACCCCGTCGTCATCCTGGGCATGGGCGTAGGCGTCGGCGAGGTCGGCACTGATGCGAACGTAATTTTTCAAGAGCCGCAGGGTGCAGGAAACGGTCGTGTAAGGAC
>JBOHHR010000133.1:0-4422 GCA_050725475.1 Gammaproteobacteria bacterium
ACCAGCTCCTCGAAGATGGTGCCCATCGCATGGTTGTCGAGGCCCGGATGCTTCACCGAGCCGTCGCCGTTCAGGACCGGGTTGGGGCTCAGGTTGATCTCGGGCGAGAGGAACTTCTCAATCAGCGTGCCGAGCAGCATCCGCCTTCGAGAGGCGCGGGATCTGATTGCGAAACTCGAAGTTGTCGAGGATGTCCTGGACGTTCGGCGAGAAGCCGTCGAGATAGGCCTCGAAGTCGGCCTTGAGCTGTTGCTGGCTGGCGCGCGCTTTGAGGTCACGTAGGGTGAACTTCGACGTGTTGTGAAAAGCTTGTCCCGCCGCCTGCCGCAGTGCTTGGTCTTGGTGGACGATGCCCGCTTTGTCGAGCGACGCCTTCATCTCGAGCACGGCCTGCTTGGTCGGCTCGAGCACGACATCGAGACGGCGCAGCACCGTCATCGGCAGGATCACGTCGCGGTACTTGCCACGCACGTAGAGATCGCGCAACACGTCGTCGGCAATGCCCCAGAGGAAATTGGCGATCCAGTTGAGTTGCGGCTGATCCATCCCGCGTTCCTAGCGCTCCGCGCCAGCACCTCGTTTGCGCTGATACGACCCTCGTGTGGATTGTGCCAGGTCACGAGCGGCTCCGCACGCGGTCATCTAAACACCTCTGGGGTTAAAATAGGCCAGCCACGTGCCTACATGGCGGGTGCTGCGGTGGAATCGCTCAAAGCGCCTTTGTCGAGGTGCAAAACGCGGTGCGCCTTGTCCGCTGCGCGCTGATCGTGGGTGACCATGACGATGGTCTTACCAAGCTCTTGGTTTAAACGCTCCATCAGATCTAAGACCCCTGCCGCCGAGTTGCGATCGAGATCCCCGGTCGGCTCATCGGCAACGATTAGGGTCGGATCGCTCACCACCGCCCGTGCGATCGCCACCCTCTGCTGTTCCCCCCCGGAAAGTTGCGCCGGGTAATGGGACATGCGATCGTGCAAGCCCACCAGCTTTAGCACCAGAGCGACATGCTCCTTGCGCTGCCTGCGCGAGAGTTTGCTCAACAACAAGGCGATCTCTACGTTCTCGAAGGCGGTCAGCACCGGCATCAAGTTGTAGAACTGAAAGACGAACCCCACATGCGAGGCGCGCCAATCCGCCAGCTGCGATTCCGGCAGACGGGTAATATCTACCCCCGCCGCGCGGATCGAACCCTCGTCGGGCGTGTCGATACCGGCGATTAGATTGAGCAAGGTGCTCTTGCCGGAGCCGGAAGGGCCCATCAGCGCCAAAAAGTCGCTTTCCTCCACCCGCAGATCGATGCCCTTCAGCACCGGAACGATCTGGCTGCCTTTGCGGTAGGATTTGCTGACGTTCTGGACCAGGATCAGCGCTTCGCTCATGTATCGTTAAGCCAGACCTTCGCCCCATCGGCGAATGTGTGCGGAGGTCTCAGCACGACTGTATCACCTTCTTTCAGGCCCCGGTTAATGATCACCCGCTCGCCCAGTCGCCCTCCTACTTCCACCGCCACCTCTCGTACCTCGGAGCCGTTCACTACGAATGCGTGCATTTGTCCGTCCCGCTCGACGATGGCCTCAGGCTGAGCGACCAAGCGGGGTGATTGCTCGGCGCGGGTGAGCGCCTGCGATAAGAACGCGACCTTGGCGCTCATGTCGGGGAGTATGCGCGGATCTCGGTCCACGAATTTCACTTTGACCAGTACCGTCGCCTTGGTGCGGTCCACCGTGGGTACGATGCGACTGACCACGCAGCGAAAACGGGACTGCGGCAGGGCGTCCAAAACCACCTCGCACGCCTGGCCGACCGCCACCGTGGCGATGTGAGATTCGGAGACATCGGCTTCCACTTCCAAGGTGTCGAGGTCCGCCATCGACACTACCGATCCCTTGGATTCGGTGGTAGAGGAAAACGGGGCGACGATGTCGCCTATATCGGCGTGTTTGCTCAAAATAACTCCATCGAAGGGGGCCCGAATGAAGGTGTACTCCACCGCGACCTTCGCACCTGAATAATTCGCCTCGGCGGCGCGGATCTCGGAGCGGGCTCGGCGAGCGGCCGCCGCGGCTTTGTCATGCCTGGCCACGGCCGCGTCATAGTCTTCTCTGGAGACATATTTTTTCGCCAGTAGATCGTGCGCCCGTTTGAGCATTAGGGAAGCTTCTTTTAACTCTGCCTGGGCTTCTTCGGATCGTGCTTTGGCCACGGTGATATTGGCGGCGGCCTGCTGCATGGTGGCCACCACATCCTGGTTTTCCAGGCGCGCGATGATCTGTCCTTGGGTTACCCGAGTGCCTTCCTCGACGCCTATCCATTCCAGCCGGCCGGTAGCCTTGGAAGCGACATCCGCCTTGGTCTCGGGGACCACATAACCGGTCGCGTTGAGCAAGGCATAGGCTTGAGAGGGATAGGCAAGGACCACTTTGCTCACTTCCACTTCAGTGCCGCGGCGCCAGTCGCCGCCAATATACAGGTACGCCAGAACAATGCCGAACGCTACCGAAGCGAGCAGCAGCACCCGGCCAAAGGAGCGTCGCGGGGCGTGGGCAAAGCGTCTGTCGTCTCGTTCGATGCGTAGGGCATCTAAGTCGTGCGGTTTCATTTCTTTCTTGGAAGACAGAGCACAAGGCTATTGCCCGCGCAGCAACTCGCTGATCGCCTCGCGCACCGTGGCGGCAGAGGCGCGAAAGGCTTCGATCTCCGGCTCGTTGAGGCCGGGTTGCAGCACCCGCGTGATGCCCTCCCTGCCGACCACGACCGGCACGCTCAGGCACACGTCGCGCACCCCCAGATAACCGTCGATCAAAGTGCTGATCGGCATGGTGTGGCGCTTATCAAAGACGATCGATTCGATGATCAAAGCCGCTGCCATCGCTATCGCATAGTTCGTGTAGCCTTTGCAGCGGAATACCTCAAAGCCGGCATCCACGGCTTGATCAAACATGCGCCTTCGCCCTCGGTTGTCTTCGATAGCCTCACCGCCCGCCTGGGCGAGGCTCAAAGCCGGAAATTGACTCGGCCCATGCTCACCCAAGATGTACGCGCGCAGATCGTCCGGATGGATCCCAACTTCTGCGGATAACATGGAGCGAAAGCGGGCGGAATCGATCAGAGTGCCCGTGCCCAGCACACGAGAGGGGGGGTAGGCGGATAATTTTATCGCAGTGTAGGTGAGCGCATCCACTGGATTGGTGACGATGATAAGCTTTGCTTGGGGACTGGCCTTGGCCAAGGGCGGGATGAGCTGCTCAAAAAGCTCGGCGTTGGCGGGACCAAGCTCGAGTCGCGAGCGCATGTTTTTCGGCGTGTGACCCGATGCGCACATTACCACGATGTCCGAGTCCGCCGTCTCTGGAATAGCGCCGGCATCGATGATCATCTGGCGTTCGATAAAAGGTAGCGCGTGCTGCAGATCTTTGGCGTCGCCTATCGCGACTTCCGGCCTGCGGTTGACCAGGATCAACTCATCGCAGAGTTCCTTTATCATTACAGTGTAAGCCAGGGTGGAGCCCACCCGCCCCAAACCGATGATCGAGATCTTCATGTGGCTACGGAGTGAAACTTAGATTCAAGGGCAATCCGAACCGTGGCGGACAAATATGCAAACTTCTCGCAATTGAGTCGGCACGAGGTGGCCGGGCGCGATTACCGTATCCGGGTACGCCCCGGCCGTTCGGGGATCGCCGTCCTGGCCCCGCACGGCGGGCGCATTGAGCGGGGCACCACCCCGATCGCGGAGGCCATTGCGGGCCAGGAGCACACGTTCTACTCGTTTGAGGGAATCAAACCCGAGCTTACCCAAAACCGCGATTTACACATTACCAGCGACCATTTTGATGAGCCGCAGGCAGTCCTGGCCGTTGCCAAAGCGCATCGGGTGATTGCCATCCATGGAGCCAAAGGGCTGGAAGCCGCTGTGTACCTCGGCGGCTTGGACACGGCCTTACGCCGCCGCGTGCTCACGGTGCTGAGCGAGGCCGGCTTTGTGGCCGCCGACGACCCCAGCCCAACGCGCCAGGGCAAAGGCCGGACCAATATCTGTAACCGCGGACACACGGGCAAGGGGTTGCAGCTCGAGCTGACCTTGGGGCTGCGAAAGCGCCTGTTTCTGCAACCAGCGGAAGGGAGTTCCTGGCATCCCAGCCCCTTGTTTCTCCGCTTGGTGTCGGCCGTGCGCGGGGCTTTGAGTACATATACGTTACGAGGCGTCGCTCCGAACGAGGAACTCGAAATTGAAGGCCTAGCCCCTAGGATGCGGTGAACAAAGGGAACCGCGTTGTTCGTGTTATTCCGCTCCCAGAGGCTCGCCGAACCAGCGTTGCCACAACGCGCGTAAGGCGCGTGGAAGCTTGGGGGAAATCCTGACATCGTGGGTCCCGAGATGGTGAAGTCATTGAGATCCAGAGTTCCGTAATATTAATAGCG
>JBOHHR010000134.1:0-8087 GCA_050725475.1 Gammaproteobacteria bacterium
CGATGAGCATCGCCGCCGCCCCGAGGCTTAAGGGTAGCTGGCCGTCAAGCCGCGCAAGATCGGAAGGCTTAAACCAAACGCAAAACGCGATAAGGGCGGAAGTTACGCTGAACAGAGGCAAAGCAACCCGTGCGGGCCTTGGCGGAAGCTGCTCAAACCATCTGCTTTTCTCTGATCTCATCCAAGGTTTTACAATCGATGCAGAGCGTTGCGGTGGGCCTGGCTTCCAAGCGTTGAATTCCGATCTCAACCCCACAGGCTTCGCAATAGCCATAATCTCCGCTACCCAATTGTCTAAGCGATTCGGCTATCTTCTTGATCAATTTGCGTTCACGGTCACGAGTCCGCAACTCCAAGGCGAACTCTTCCTCTTGAGTGGCCCGATCATTGGGATCCGCAAAGGTTCCGGCATCGTCTTGCAGGTGGGTCACCGTTCGATCCACTTCTTCCATCAGTTCGCGACGCCAGCTCAACAAAATATTTCTGAAGTGTTCGACCTGTCCTGGGCTCATGTACTCCTCACCGCGCTTGCGCTGGTAGGGTTCAAACCCAAAGAATGATGTGGTCGCACTCTTTCTTGCCACACCCTTGCGTTCGGTCTTCTTGCTGCTTGCCTTCTTCTCTACAGACACCTTAGTGCACTCCTAACACCACGTTTAAAAGCGAGGATTATCACCAAAAATGGGGTGTCGACGCAACGATTACGCAGGGCCTCTTCCCACCCCTCGATCACACGAAGTTTGGCCGCTCAACCCTGGCTTGATCTGCTCCACCCACAGGGCGGTAGCTCCCGCGACTGCGCACGGCACAGCGAGGAAATTAACCAAAGGAAACAGCGTAATCCCCAACGTCCCCACGCCAAAACCAAGCGTGAGCATCCGCCGAGCGCTCAACACGGAGCGTTGTTGCGGGAAGCTCAAGCCGTGATTTCCCAAAGGATAGTCAAGGTATTGCAGGGCGAGCAACCAGGCGCCGAGCAGAAACCACAAAAAGGGAGCGGCGATTTGTATCCCTGGGATCAGAAACAGAAGCAAACAAGGAATTGCTCTGAACGCGATGTAGGCGATCTTACGCAGCTCGGAATAGATCAGCACCAGGGCCTCGCGTACCAGTCCTCTTTGCTTGAGGGCGGCGAATCCTTCCCCGCGAAGGTGGGATTCCACCGCGGCGGCCAGCCAGCCGTTGAAGGGAGCCGCAAGCAGATTCGCTAGGACGGAAAAACCGAAGAACACGATCGCCATCATGAGCATGATGATCGCAGGCCAAACAACCCAATTTAACCACTCCCAACCCTCGGGGATCCATCGCTCAAGTTGGAGCTCGATCGCGTGCGCCCCAAGCACGATAACGGCGCTGAATACCAGGGCGTTGATCGCGAGCGGCATCAGCACAAACCGTCTTATGCCGGGTCGGGTAAGCAAACGCAGCCCGGTAAACACGTAACTCATGCCTCTTAAAACGTTTTTTAGCATCGCGTGAGCCGCTTCACGGAAGGTCTACCGCCGCGGGGGGCTGCCAGTCGTGCTTACGGTGTTCTGCGGTGACGCTCGTATGGATCCCTCCCCGCACGTTAAACTTTGCCACTAAGCGCGCGAACCGCGGGCGGCAAGCTGTTACGATGTCATCGAGGATCTTGTTTGTTACGGCTTCGTGATAAGTGCCTTTATTGCGGTAAGACCAAATATAGAGCTTAAGCGACTTTAGCTCGAGGCAATACCGATCGGGCACGTAAGCGAGATCCAGAATAGCGAAATCCGGTTGCCCGGTCCTCGGACATAGGCAGGTGAACTCTGGAATCGAAATTCGCACCGTATAGTCGCGATCCGGCATCGGGTTATCAAAGATCTCGAGGTTTTGATCGAGAACAGTGTTCATAGTCCTTGTGGCGACTCAACAAAACCCAAACGTTTTATACCATAGCACAGTCTCGCAGCGCCTTAGGGGGTACTAATAGGGAATGCCTTATTCAGGACAGCGAGAATTCCATGAAAGAATTGAATAATCATTAAATTATTATATAAGATTAAAGTATTGGAGAAAGTAAACAAAGCATGCGGCTGAACCGAATCAAGCTGGCGGGGTTTAAGTCCTTCGTCGACCCGACCACCATCCCCTTCCCCGCGCGCCTCTGCGGCATCGTTGGGCCGAACGGCTGCGGCAAGTCCAACGTCATCGATGCGGTGATGTGGGTGATGGGTGAAAGCTCCGCCAAGCATTTACGCGGCGATTGCATGGCGGATGTCATCTTTAACGGCTCGAATACGCGCCAGCCGGTGGGCTTAGCCTCGGTGGAACTGATGTTCGACAACGCCGACGGTGCTTTGGGCGGGCCTTGGGCCGCCTACAGCGAGATCGCCATCAAACGCCAGGTGGACAGGGAAGGCTTGTCCGTGTATAGCCTCAACGGCAACCGCTGCCGCCGGCGCGACATCACCGACTTGTTCCTAGGCACCGGTGTGGGGGCAAAAAGTTACGCGGTAATCGAGCAAGGGATGATCTCGCGTATCATCGAAGCCAAACCCGAGGAGATCCGCTTCTTCATCGAGGAAGCCGCCGGCGTTTCCAAGTACAAAGAGCGGCGTAAAGAGACCGAAAATCGGATCTGCAACACCCAAACCAACTTATCCCGCATCCGCGATATCCGAGGAGAGCTGGAGAAGCAGCTCGACCATCTACAGCGTCAAGCGCGGGCGGCGGAGCGCTACCGCGTGCTGGAGCAGGAACAGCGCCGTCTGGAGGGGGCGCTTATTGCGCTCGAATGGCTTTCCTATCGCGCCCGGCAGCACGAACAGGCGACCCAGCTCCGGCAACGGGAGACAGCCTTAGAGCAGGCCCTGGCGCGACTGCGGTCGGTCGAATCGGGGATTGAACGGTCTAGGGAACATTGGCATACCAGCTCGCAACAGCTGCAGGCCATCGAAAAGCGCTTTTACACCGCGACCGCGGAGATCGAGCGCTTAGAACAGTCAGTACAGCATCTAAAGGAACGGAACGCGGCCATGGAGCGGGAGCTGAGGCAAATCGAGCTTGATCTAACGAGCGTACGCTCGCACATGGCGCAGGCCAAGGAGGAGGTGGGTAGGCTCGCAGAGGACCTAAGAAGCGCCCAGCCGAAGACCGTCCTCGCAGAGCAAGCGGAGCTGAATGCCCAAAGCGTTCTTAATGCAGCAGAGCGAGCACTGGCGGATTGGCAACCGGCTTGGAATGCCTATAACACCCGGGCGAGCGAGGCGAGCCGTAATGAAGATGTGGAAAAAACCCGCCGCGAGCACCTGGTTAAGGCTGTTACCGAGATCGAGGAACGGATCCGCCGCCTGGGTGAGGAACAGGCGGCCACCTCCTATCCACTGTTGGAGCAGGAGATCGCTATCCACCGAGAGGAGCTCGCCGGCGTGGAGTTGGAATGCCATGCGCTTGCGCAAAACCGCGCCGGCGCCAGACACGATGTTGCGATTTTGCGCGAAGGCTTGCATGGCCATACCGATGCTTTGAATGCGGTGCGCGCCCAGACTCAAATAGCACGCGGTCGCCTGGCTTCCTTGGAGGCCTTGCAGCAATCTGCCTTAGGGAAGGATCAAGCCGAAATGCTTGCTTGGCTGCAGGAGAATGGGCTCGCAAATGCCGCCCGGCTGGTGGAGCGGGTAACTGTGGAACCGGGGTGGGAACGCGCTTTAGAGTGTGTGCTTAAAGAGCATCTGGATGCTGTTTGTGTCGGCGATCTCGACGAATTGGCGCAACGCTTGGAAAGCTTTCCTCAGGGTTCATTGGGCGCCGTGGAAATCGGCCAGGCGGCAGCCTTGCCGCTATCGGGCGCGCGGATCGATGGGTTTCCCTTGTTGAGCGATAAGACGCAATTGCCGTCGAACTTGGGCTCGCTGCTCGAGGGTGTTTACCTCGCAGAGTCTCTTTCGGAGGCTTTGACCGTACGTAAACGGCTTCCGGCACAGGCATCGGTAGTAACCAAGGCAGGCGAGCGCTTGGGCGCGGGATGGGTGAAAATCGATCGGCCGCAGGGTGAGGAGGCCATGGGCATGTTACGCCGCGAACGCGAGATACGAGCGCTCAGCATGGAGCTGGAACGATGGGCCGAGCAGGATGCTGCACTGTCAAAGGAGTTGCAGGACAAACGCCATGCGCTGAGCGCGCTGGAGGAGTCCGACGCGCAGTTACAAGAGGAGCTGGAGGCAAAGCAAAACACCGCCGCTACCCTTCGATCCACGCTCGCAAGCCTGGAAGAGCGGGAGCAAAACCAGCGCCGGCGCGCCAGGGTGGTTAACGAGGATTTACACGTATTGCGCGAACGGGAGCGCGCATGCACGCAAGAGATCAAACGCGCCGAGAGTGCCCTGGAGCAGTTGCGCTCTCAGGTAGCGGACCTTCTTCCAGAGCGAGAGCGGCTGGAAGAGGCACGCCGGACGCTGATGGAAACGCTTACGGCCAGCCGCCATGCTTGGCAACAAGCGCGTGAGCACAGCCACTCCCTAGCGCTTACGATGGAAACCCTGCGCTCGCGGCTAAGCGTGCAGGAGGAGGCTAGCCGCAGATCCCGGGAGAGGGAACAACAACTCATCCAGAGGCATGGCACCTGTTTGGAAACGCTGGCTGCCAGCCAGGCCCCTGCCCAGAGAACAGTCGCTGAGCTTGAGCAAAGACTCAAGGAGCACATGACTGTGGAGCACGAGCTTAATGCGGCGAGGCAAGCCTTGCAGGGGGCACAGGATGCGATGCGGGCACAGGAGGCGATGAAGGGCGGTGTAGAGAAGGAAGTGGAAGAGATGCGCTCGCAGCTCGAGCAAGCGCGCTTGGCCTTGCAAGCCCTGGAGGTAAGGGCCGAAGACGTCAAGCGGCAGCTTCAGCGAGACGGTTTCGAGCCAGAGGAGCTTCTGGGCACCTTGCAAGAAAGCGAAACGGAAGGGTTCTTACGAGACCAGCTCGAGTCTACCGTTAGAAAGCTCGAACGCCTGGGCCCTATCAACCTCGCCGCGATCGAAGAGTGCAAACAGATCGCGGAGCGCAAGAGCTACATCGATCAACAGCACGACGACCTCGACCAAGCTCTAGAGACGCTTACCCAGGCGATTAAAAAAATCGATAGGGAGACCCGGGCGCGATTCAAAGAGACCTTCGATCGGGTGAACCAAGGTCTGGAAACGATGTTCCCGCGCTTATTTGGTGGAGGGAGGGCTTATCTCGAGTTGACGGATGAAGATCTGCTAAACGCCGGCGTGACCCTAATGGCCCGCCCGCCAGGCAAGCGCAACAGCACCATACATCTGCTGTCGGGGGGGGAAAAAGCCTTGACCGCTTTAGCGCTGGTGTTCGCGCTTTTCGAATTAAACCCGGCGCCTTTCTGCATCCTGGACGAGGCGGATGCACCCCTCGACGATACCAATGTCGAACGCTATTGCGTTATGTTGCGGTCGATGGCGGAGAAAACGCAGTTTGTGTTCGTCACCCACAACAAAATCACCATGGAGATCGCCGATCAACTCCTCGGCGTGACCATGCAGGAACCCGGCGTCTCGAGAGTGGTTTCGGTCGATATGGAGCAAGCGGTTCAGATGGCCGCTTCCGCATGAATGCAGTGCTGGTTCTATCTGGTGATTAAGCGCTATGAATAGCTTGCGCGTTGTACTTCTGGTCTTAGGGGTTGTGCTGATCGCCCTCATCTATTTTTTCGGAACCCGTCGCCGCAAGCGCAAGCAGGGCACTCGCAACTTGCGCCGGCCGTATGACGACATCAAATTGGATATGTCCGCTCTGCCCTCGGACGAACATACGGATGACGGGGATGAGCTGATCCCCTTCGAAGAGAAGGCGCTCGGGCCTGAAGCGCCGACTTTGCCGTCGCACGAAGGCCTCGCAATCGAGCGCCGTCTGCGCATCACGCAGCGCTTGCGGCATCGTTCAGGCACACCCGAAACGACCCGGTCTCCGCAGCGGATCGTATCTTTATATTTAATCGCGCCCGCGGGCTACAGTTATGAAGGCACTGCGTTAACCGAAGCGCTAGCGGCGGTGGGCATGCACCATGGTGACATGGGCATATTCCACCACTATGGCGTGGCAGGGATGAGCAGCGGTGCCAGCCTTTTTAGCCTCGCCAACATGGTGGAGCCGGGAAGCTTTGAAATGAACCAAATGGACCAAATGACCACCCCGGGGCTGGTGTTTTTCATGCAAATGCCGAGCGCATTCGACGCGCCCGTCGTTTTCGAGTTGATGCTGCACACCGCCCAACGGCTGAGTGAATTGCTGGGCGGGGAACTGAAAGACGACAGCCGCAATGCCTTGGAGGCAGACAAGCTCGCCGAGCTGCGCCAGCTCGTCGCGGGAGCATGAATAAAACCGTCTCGACCGAGGAGCGTATCGAGCAGTTACGCAACGAGATCAACGAGCACGATTATCGCTACCACGCGGTCGATGAACCCACCATTCCGGATGCCGACTATGACCGCTTGCTGCGCGAGCTGCAAGCCCTCGAATCGCGCTACCCCGACCTTATCACCAAAGACTCTCCCACCCAGCGCGTCGGGGCCAAGCCATTGGCAGCGTTTGGGGACGTCCGCCACGACGTGCCTATGCTGTCGCTAGCCAACGCCTTCGATGAAAAAGAGCTAGCGGATTTCGACCGCCGGGTGCGGGAACGTCTGGGGGCTGAAAGCGTCGAGTATGCAGCAGAGCCCAAGCTGGACGGGCTTGCCATCAGTCTGCTTTACGGGGATGGCGTCTTGGTTCGCGCGGCTACCCGTGGCGATGGCGTTCGCGGCGAGGACGTCACGGAAAACGTGCGCACCATACCCAGCGTTCCCTTGCGGCTGCGCGCTCGGGGATATCCCCGCTTGCTGGAGGTACGGGGGGAGGTCTATATGACCAAGGAGGGTTTTGGATCCCTAAACCGGAACCAAGCGCAGGCGAGTGAGAAGATTTTCGCCAACCCGCGCAACGCCGCTGCGGGCAGTCTGCGGCAATTGGATCCGCGCATCACCGCAAGCCGACCGCTGTGCATGCTCTGCTATGGCATAGGCAGGGTCGAGGGCTGGCCGCTGCCCAAGCGCCACAGCGAGATCATATTCCGCTTAGGTGAGTGGGGGCTAAGGATCCAGCCCGAGATGGCCGTGGTTGAGGGCGCCCAGGGCTGCCTTGGTTATTACCGCACCATGCTGCAACGGCGGGACGCTCTCGACTACGCCACAGACGGGGTGGTATACAAAGTCAATGATCTAGCGGGCCAAGCGATCCTCGGTTACATCGCCCGAGCCCCGCGTTGGGCTGTTGCCCACAAGTTCCCGCCCCAAGAGGCATTGAGTACCGTCAACAGCATTGAAGTGCGGGTAGGGCGCACCGGGGCCTTGACGCCCGTGGCACGTTTACAGCCCGTATTGGTCGGCGGCGTCACTGTCACCAACGCAACGTTGCACAACGAGGATGAAGTGCGGCGCAAAGATATCCGCGCGGGCGATACGGTGGTGGTGAGGCGAGCGGGCGATGTGATCCCGGAGGTGGTGCGGACCCTAAAAGAGAGGCGCCTCCCGGGAGCCACAGCATTTGAAGTTCCCTCCCATTGTCCGGTCTGCGGTTCGGAGGTGATCCGAGCAGCGGGCGAAGCGGTTGCGCGCTGCAGCGGTGGTTTGATTTGTCCCGCGCAGCAGGTACGGGCTATCCTGCATTTTGCCTCGCGCCGTGCCCTGGATATCGAAGGTTTGGGCGAGAAGCTGGTGACCCAACTGGTGGAACGAGGGTTGATCGCAAACGTGGCCGATCTCTACCAATTGGATGCCGATCGACTCTCCGCTTTGCAACGCATGGGACCCAAATCGGCGACAAACCTGGTGGCGGCCTTGAGCAAAAGCAAGTCGACGACTTTCGTCAGTTTCGTGTACGCGCTCGGCATACGCGACGTTGGCGAGGCGACGGCCGCAGCGCTTGCCGCTCATTTTGCCAGCCTTGAGGAGCTGATGGCGGCGAACGAAGAGGCGCTCCAAGCCGTGCCCGACGTCGGGCCTGTGGTGGCAAAAAACATTGCGGCTTTTTTTCGACAGCCCCGCAATCGGGAGATCATCGCCCGACTGCTTGCAGCCGGGGTG
>JBOHHR010000135.1:0-5028 GCA_050725475.1 Gammaproteobacteria bacterium
TACCATCTGCGCACGCGCGGGCGACCGCATCGAGATCTACCGTCCATTGCTGGCCGATCCGAAGGAGATGCGGCGCCGAAGAACGAAGAGCCGCTAACAGAGCCGCTAGTTTCACTTCGTCGGTGAACGGCAGGCACGAACATGTCGAAGCGAGTCAAAGCAAGCCTATGAACGAACCACGCCGTTAGAGACCTTCGGGGTTTGCCGGGTCCTGATACGGCGGCGAGTCCTCGTCGTGCTCCGGTCGATCCCCGCCCCCTAAGCCGATCCGCTCCTTTAAGGTTCCGAAAAAGCCTTTCTCGTTCTTGCTCTTGGCACTCTGAGGCGGGGACGCCTTAACTTCCTTTTGTTCCCCAAGGCCCACAGTGTTTTTCAATCGCGCCATCAGGCCGGACGGTTCCTCGCTCGGGACATTAATGGAAACATCGCGCCGGGCTTCGACCGCGATAGCCCCCGGAGCGCGCTTAACATCGCCTTCAACGCGCTGCAGGCGGTCATCTGCAAAAAACAGCGCAACCCGGCGCTGAACGCGATCTCCGCCTCCCTTTTGCAAGCTGTATACGTAATCCCAGCGATCTTGATGAAACGCATCCATGAGCAACGGCGTACCCATGATGAATCGCACTTTCGCTTTATCGATTCCGGGTTCGAGCATAGCCAGCATTTCTTGAGTGATGATGTTTCCCTGCTGGACATCGATTTTGTAAACCAGAGGAATTCGTGTCGTTGGCCCACAGCCGGCGCCAACCGTCATTGCAAGGGCGAAAATTGCCACTATCGATAGGCGCAAATATGGGGTTTTGGCGGACTGATGAGCGACCGCTCGGCCAGAAGGAGGTGCTGATTTGTTTTTCAACCCTCTGGCTGGGAAAAAACGAGCAGGCAGCCGCCGCAGGGCGCGGTGCTGAGAAAGGTGATAAAAGCATTTTTGCAACATCTCGTTCATGGCCTTTGGTCAACCCGCCGTTCTCGGCCCGATTGCTTCATTGTAGACGAGCATTTCTCTATGGTTTAGGCTGAGCTCAACCCATAGGGTATACTAAACGCGATTCGAGAAATCGGGAACCGGGATTGGGAAGCATCAGAGTGGAATCACAAGACCTCAAAAAGGTAGGGCTGAAAGCGACCCTGCCCAGGGTGCGTATACTGCAAATCCTGGAGGGTAGCGGCCAACGCCACATGAGCGCGGAGGATGTGTATCGGGCCGTATTGGAAGCTGGCGAAGAGGTTGGATTGGCAACGATTTACCGCGTGTTGACCCAGTTTGAGGCAGCGGGACTCGTGTATCGTCGTCACTTTGCGGAAGGGCATTCGGTTTTTGAGCTGGCCCGGGGTGATCATCACGATCACATGATCTGCTTAAAAACGGGCACAATTATCGAATTCTGTGATGAGGAAATAGAGCGGCGGCAGCGCGCGATCGCGCGCGCCCACGGTTACCAGATAGAAGACCACAGCTTGGTCCTTTACGTCCGGCCTATCGAAAAGGTTTAGCGCCCGCTCGATCTTGGCTGGCAAGCAGCATCTCCCGGGCGTGCGCGAGGGTTTGTTGGGTGATCTGTATCCCACCCAACATGCGCGCGAGTTCCCCGATCCGCAACTCCAGATCCAAGACACTGGCAACCGTCTGGGTAGTCTCTCGATTTATGCGCTTAGTGACGCCCACATGATGGTGGCCTTCTGCCGCGACCTGCGGCAAATGGGTTACACACAAGACCTGTCTGTGCTCTCCGAGCTGACGCAGAAGTCGCCCCACGATCTGTGCGGTACTGCCTCCTATGCCCGCATCCACTTCGTCAAAAATCAGCGTGCCGATCCCGTGCTTGCGCACGGCAACCACTTGCAACGCTAATCCAATGCGGGACAGCTCGCCTCCGGAGGCGCTATGGCGCAGCGGCAGCGGCGCTTGCCCGGGACTCGTAGAGATCAGAAACTCAACCCTATCCATCCCTTCTGGAGATGGCTCATCGCCCTCTACGGGCGTAACGTGGACCAATAATTCGGCGTCTCGCATACCTAGGTGCTGAAAATACGCGCTGCAAGCAATGGCCAGTTCCTTTGCGTGGTGCGCTCGGCTCGCGCTTAATTGAGCGGCCAAATGATGGAATCGTTTAAGGAGGTGAGCTTGGCTCTGTGCTAGCTCCGCACGTTTCGATTCTGCCTCGAACCGCGCACTCAAACGCTGTTTTAGCTCCACTAGGTTTTGAGCTAAGTTCTGGACAGTGGTGTGGTGTTTGCGTGCAAGGTCATGCAAAGCTGATAGTTGGCGCTCGATGTGAGCCAAGCGCTCTGGGTCTGGTTCTAATTCGTGCAAGTGGTGTCGGAGCTCGGTACCTGCTTCCTCAAGCTGAATCGCGGCGTTTTCAAGTAACTCGAGTGCAGGAATGATTTTAGGTTGCAGCGTTTGTATCCGACGCAGTTCCTTTAGCGCGTCGCGAAGTTTGTCTGTCACTCCCGCCTCAGCCTCCAAGAGTGTTAGCGCGCGTTGACCTTGGATGAGAATGAGGTTCGCATTGGCGAGAGTTGTGTGTTCTTGTTCTAGCGCTTGAAGCTGTTCTGCTGTTACCACAGTCGCTTCTAATTCGTCGATTTCGTGGCTCAAGGTGTCTGAGCGGCGGGTGTCCTCCGGGTCCGCTTTGCCCAGCTCTGCGAGGGCGGAAGTAAGCATGGACCACTCGCGATAGATCTTCTTGGTATCATCCAAAAGCGACCCATGCTCGGCGAAATCATCCAGCAACTGCCGTTGAGCCGCCGGCTGAAGCAGGGAATAGTGGGCGTGCTGGCCATGGATGTCGACCAGGCGCTCACCGAGGGTTTGCAATGCCCGTAAGGGGACCGGAAGCCCATTGACATAGGCTCTCGATCTTCCATCGACGCTCAGCTGGCGCCTCAGTATGCATTCATCCTCCGCACATTCAATGCCGTTGGATGCGAGCAGTTGTTTCACCGCGGGATCGTCTCGGATATCGAATATCGCCGCGATATCGGCATCGGTGCAGCCCTGGCGAATGGCGGTAGGTCGTGCTCTGTCTCCCAGCACCAAGCCCACAGCCTCGATAAGTATCGATTTCCCTGCGCCGGTTTCACCCGTAAACACGGTCATACCCTCCCGCAAGCGCAGTTCCATCTGCTCCACGACCGCGAAATTACGGATGTGAAGCTCCCTCAACACGGGTTTATCACCCCCAATTCAATTTGGCGCGCAAGGTTGCGTAATAGTCGTGATTGGCGGGGTGAATCAAGTGAATATGGTGGTCACTGTGTTCCAGAATCACGCGGTCTTGGGGAGCGAGGTCAAATCCTTTATCGCCATCGCAGGTTAGTCTTGCATGCCCAACTTGCTCGGTTCCCACAACGATCTCGATGCGGCTGTTCCCGGCAACAACGATGGGCCGGTTGCTCAGGGTGTGCGGACAAACCGGCACCAGCAGTATGGCGTCCAAGGAGGGGTGCAGGATCGGCCCTCCGCCCGAAAGGGCATAGGCGGTCGATCCGGTTGGGGTGGCGATGATAATCCCGTCGGCGCGCTGACTGTGAACGAAGGTGCCGTTGATATGCGTATCCAAGCGGATCAGTCGTGCGATGTTCCAATGATGGATAACAGTATCGTTGATGGCATCGAATTGGGCTACATTCCGCGCATCCCGCAATACGGTGCAGCGCAATACAGCGCGTTTCTCGTCGATGTAATGACCATCGAGTATGGCCCCTAAACGCTCGTTGACCTCCTCCGGAGAGATATCTGCCAGGAACCCGATCTTTCCTAGATTGATTCCGAGCAGTCGCACCTCATAGTTAAATCGCATATGGGCGGCGTGGAGTAATGTTCCATCGCCCCCGATGGTGATAAAAAGCTCACACCCGTTTTCCCGATCGCGGGATCCAAGCGCCAAATGCCGTGCCTGGAGGATATCGGCGCAGGTATTATCGAGCGCGATATCGACTCCGCGCCAACGAAGCAGCTTAAACAAAGCGAGGAGAATCGGCTTCACGCGCCGGTCATTCGTTTTCGCAATGAGTCCAACCCGCTTAAAGGCGGAATTTGCAGGAATAGCCATTTTTCAAATTAGCATTTTCGCCTATGAGCCAACAGATGTTTTGGGGTACCATCTTTTCCATGTTGGCGGTTCTTCGCCTGCGGAGCTTCGGGCTTCATGAGCGGAACGAGTATAATGGATTAGTTTCCGGGTGGCTTGAGCTTTCACCAGAGCACAGCAGAGCAATCCTTATTCGAAGTCGTTTATCGGTGAATCGCTAGACACAAATCGCACCATGATTAAGGGCAGAATCAGCATAAAAGGAGGGGCTGCTTGGGGCCTCGATGAACGTTCCCAGCATCTGCTTAAGATCTTGGTGGAACGGTATATTGCCGACGGTCAGCCGCTCGGATCGCGCACTCTAGCCCGGCATGCAAAACTTGAGCTGAGCCCGGCTACCATCCGCAACGTGATGGCCGATTTGGAAGACATGGGCTTAGTCTGTTCTCCACATACCTCGGCCGGTCGCATGCCTACCAACTTGGGGTACCGATTCTTTGTTGATTCCTTACTGAGGGTAATGGATCTGCGCGAGCGGGAGGTGGAGCGACTCGCTTACAATTTGGGATCGGAAGCGGACATTAAAGGCTTGGTGAGGAAGACGTCCAGCGTGCTGTCCGAGTTTACTCGCCTGGTTAGCGTTGTCATGGTGCCGCGGAAAAATAACCGAGCCCTGGAACAGGTGGAGTTTTTGCCTTTAACGGGTAAGAGGGTGCTGCTTATCTTGGTTTTGAGCAACGACGAAATAGAAAATCGCGTCATTAAAACAGACCGGGAATATACCCGGATTGAGCTGGAACAGGCGGCAAACTACATCAATCAGACCCTTAGCGGCCGTGATCTAGGATCTATCCGCTCGGGTGTTCTACAAGAAATGAGCGCCGTACGCCATGAGCTTGATCGTCTGATGCAAACCGTCATTGAAATGGCGGAAAGGGCGTTTGGGGGCGCCGAGGACAACGAGGGTGATTATGTTTTGGCCGGCGAGACC
>JBOHHR010000136.1:0-13364 GCA_050725475.1 Gammaproteobacteria bacterium
TCAGTCAGCGACAAGCCAATTGGTGACAGCGCTCGCTTTTTTTTTGCTTCGCGTGGCCACGAAGTACATGCGATCACTGGCCGTCAACTATACGGCGACAGCAAGGCAAACCTTCCCGACTTTGAAATAATTAACAAAGTCCGTGTTAGGAGGGTTTGGAGCTCCAGCTTTGGACGATATGATATTCTAGGGCGGTTCGTCGATTACCTGACCTTCTATGTGAGCTCGGGCTGGTCCTTGTACAAGATGCTCCGCGTCGGAGATGTCGTGATCGCCAAGACGGACCCGCCGCTTCTGTCAGTAGTGAGCCTGGCCGCAGCAAGGGTGCGAGGGGCGGCTCAGATCAATTGGCTTCAGGATCTGTTTCCCGAGGTAGCGAGTAATCTCGGAGTGTGGGGAGTCAGTTTTATCGAACGGGGAATTCGAAGTCTGCGTAATATGTCTCTCCGTGGCGCACGGTACAACGTTGTAATAGGGAATCTAATGGCTCAGAGGCTGCGTTCGGAAGGGATCTCGGACAAAGCGATCCGGGTGATACCGAATTGGGCAGATGGGTCGCGCATAAGACCAATAGCAAGAGAAAATAACGTCCTGGTTAAGGAATGGAATCTTCAAGGCCGATTCATTGTTTGCTATTCAGGGAACATGGGGCGCGCGCACGAGTTTAATACCATAACAGGCGCCGCGGAGCTATTAAAATTAGAGCCCACTATTGTTTTTGTTTTTATCGGCGATGGAGTGCAGCGGCAACCCATAGCGGAAGCAGTAAAAAGAAGGAACTTACCTAACGTCATCTTAAAGCCTTATCAGCCGCGTGACCTACTTGCGTATAGTCTCGGCTTAGCTGACGTCCATCTGATATCGCTCCGTCCCGAACTAGAAGGACTTATAGTGCCGAGCAAGTTTTACGGGATCGCTGCCGCGGGTAAGCCAACGATTTATATAGGAGACCAAGCCGGGGAAATTCCAGAGCTGTTGCGGCGCGAAGGCTGCGGTTTCGCTGTGTCGGTAGGGGACGAACGGCGTCTTGCGGCACGCATAGGAGAGATCTACACAAACGTCTCATTGAAGTCGCAAATGGGGCAGAAGGCTCGAACCTTGTTCGAATGTTACTATGAAAAAACAGTAGCCATGGCGAAGTGGGAACGCCTTATCAACACGAATGGCCCGGAGGGCTAGGCCGTGATATTGATGCGGTAGCGGGCGAATTGTTTGCTAAAAAACCTCACTGTATATGGTGAACAACGCAATGGAGAGTAAGAGCTTCGCGCGCTTTGGGCGGCCAGTTTACATCGTCGATGGCAGCCGCACGCCTTTTCTGAAAGCGCGCGGCAAACCGGGGGCGTTTCGAGCTTCTGACCTAGCGGTGGCGGCGGCGAGAGGATTGTTGGCGCGGCAGCCGTTCGAACCAACCCAACTCGATGAGCTTATCTTTGGATGCATCGCGCCGGGGCCGGATGAGGCCAATATCGCTCGAGTGATCGCCTTGCGGCTGGGTTGCGGCGACCGAGTGCCGGGATGGACCGTACAGCGCAATTGCGCTTCTGGGCTGCAGGCAATGGATTGCGCGGCCCGTGACATCGCGAATGGGCGCTGCGATCTGGTGCTGGCCGGCGGCACCGAGAGCATGAGTCACGCCCCAGTGATGTTTGATCTGCCCATGGTAGGATGGCTGGGCGAGCTGAACGGCTCTAAGAATGCTTGGAGTCGCATCAAGGCACTGGGCCGGTTTAGGCCAAGCTACTTGAAACCGGTCATCGGGTTGCTGCGCGGCTTAACCGATCCCGTCGTCGGGCTTTCTATGGGACAGACGGCTGAAGAGCTGGCCTACCGATTCGGAATCACACGCGAGGCCATGGACGAATACGCTATGCAAAGCCACAAGCGTTTGGCTGCGGCACAGTCCAACGGACAGCTCGCCGAGGTCGAGACGGTGTATGACTGGCAAGGGAACCACTATGCCAAAGACAACGGCGTGCGTCCCGATACCACCACAGACTCCTTGAGCCGTTTAAAGCCGGTTTTCGACCGCGAATTCGGACAGGTGACGGCCGGCAACAGTGCACAAGTCACCGATGGAGCGGCTTGCTTGATCTTGGCAAGCGGTGACGCCGTGCAGCGCCATAAGCTGCCCATCCTGGGACGCATTGTGGATGTGCAATGGGCCGCCCTGGATCCACGTCAAATGGGGCTAGGCCCGGTCTATGCCAGTACCCCTTTATTACAGCGCTACCGCCTGAGCTTAGAGGACATAGACTACTGGGAGATAAACGAAGCCTTCGCAGCACAAGTTTTAGCCTGCCTTCACTTCTGGCGCGACAAGGACTGCTGCCGGACAGAACTGGGATTGGACAAGGCCCTGGGCGAGATCGAGGGAGAGCGTTTAAACGTGGACGGAGGAGGGATCAGCTTAGGCCATCCCGTAGGCGCCAGCGGGGCGCGCATCGTGCTGCATCTCCTGCACGTCCTAGCCCGCACAGGAAGCACTCGGGGTATCGCTACCTTGTGCGTCGGCGGCGGGCAAGGTGGCGCGATGTTGGTGGAGCGTGGGGTCTAAATCGGCACGATGACACCACAAGTGTTCAAACACTGGCGCTTCGAGGTGGACGCTTGTAACGTCCTTTGGCTTACCCTCGACAAGCAGGATGCGAGCACCAACGTGCTTTCGGCGGAAGTCTTGGAAGAGCTCGAGAGCGTGCTCGATGGAATAAGTGCAGCAGTTCCGGCAGGCATGGTGATCTTGTCGGCCAAAGCGAATGGGTTTATTGCGGGGGCCGACGTTAGCGAATTCACACAGCTTAGCGATGGATCGGAAGCGGCTGCTTTGGTCGCCCGTGGGCAAGCGATTTTCGAGCGCCTGGAAGCCCTGCCGTTTCCCACCGTGGCACGCATCCATGGCTTTTGCCTCGGTGGTGGTCTCGAGTTGGCGCTGGCCTGTCGTTACCGGATCGCTTTGGAAGACCCAAAAACTCGGCTGGGACTGCCCGAGGTTTTGCTCGGGATCCATCCTGGTTTTGGCGGTACGGTGCGTTTGACTCGGCTTATCGGCGCACCTTCGGCGATGAATCTCATGCTCAGCGGACGCACCGTGGATGCGCGGGGAGCCTTGCGCTTGGGCATCGTCGATCGGGTGGTCCCACTGCGTCAGCTGGATCGTGCCGTTTCCTCTTTGGCTTTACAAAAAGCGCAAGCGCGCCGGGCGGCTGTGCTCCCGCTTTTAACCAATCACCCGCTGGCCCGCCCACCACTTGCCTGGTATTTGCGCCGTGAAGCAAGGAAGAAAGCCGATCCCTCGCACTATCCGGCACCTTTCGCTTTGATCGATCTTTGGCACCAACATGGCCACGATCCAGAGCGCATGTTGGCCGAGGAAGGTCGGTCGGTAGCACAGTTGATCACCGGCGAAACAGCGCGAAACCTGGTGCGGCTTTTTTTCCTACGCGAGCGGGTGCGATCGTGGGGCGGCTCCTCGGAATTCGCCCCGCAACACGTACATGTCATCGGTGCCGGTACCATGGGTGGCGATATCGCGGCGTGGTGTGCCTTGCGGGGGTTCAAGGTGACGCTCCAGGATCGGGCGCCGGATTTGATCGCTCCCGCCCTAAAGCGGGCTTTCGCGCTGTTTTCCAAGCGCCTGAGAGATCCCCGCGAGCGTCAAGGGGCGATGGATCGCTTGATACCGGACCATCAAGGGCGACAGCTCCAGCGTGCGGATCTGATCATCGAAGCCATTGTGGAAGATCTCCAGGCCAAGCAAACGCTTTACCAGCAGATCGAGCCGCAGCTTAAGGCCGGGGCCTTTGTGGCAACCAATACCTCCAGTATCCCCCTAGAACGCTTGCGACAGGCGTTCAGCGATTCTACGCGCCTGGTGGGCTTGCATTTCTTCAATCCGGTCGCGAAGATGCCGTTGGTCGAGGTGATCGGCGGATGGGCGAACGGCGATAAGCTGGCGGCCAAGGCAGCGGTATTCGTGAAGGCGATCGATCGCCTGCCGTTGCCGGTAAAGAGCGCACCGGGGTTCCTCATCAACCGCATCTTGATGCCCTATCTCTTGGAATCTGTGCATCTCCTGGACGAGGGAGTGCGAGCCGATGCCATAGACGGCGCGGCCCGCGGTTTCGGTATGCCCATGGGCCCACTGGAGTTGGCCGATACGGTAGGGCTGGATGTCTGCCTTTCCGTAGGTCAGATCTTGGGGGAGAGCAAAGGCTTCACCATACCCGTCAGGCTACGCGAATTGGTCGACCAAGGCCACCTCGGCCGCAAAACCGGCCAGGGGTTCTTTCAGTATAAGAAGGGTGAGCGTAAGCGGGCACGATCTCCTGAGATCGCGGATAACGCCCTGATCGTCGATCGATTGATCCTGCCCATGCTGAACGAGTCCATGGCTTGCCTGCGTGAACGGGTGGTAGAAGACGCCGATCTGTTGGACGCCGGTATAGTCTTCGGGACGGGATTCGCGCCGTTTCGTGGCGGGCCTATGCATTACTTGGGGCGCCGGGGGAAAGCGGAAATCATCGCGCGACTGCGCGAGCTCGAAGGGAGATACGGACAGCGGTTTGCACCCGATCCCGGCTGGGATTCATTATCTGTCTGAAGCAGCACTTCGCTGTGAGCTTACCCAAAGACAAAGAACCCACATTGCGCATCGTTCCCATGCCGTCGGACACCAATTATGCGGGTTCCATCTTCGGCGGCTGGATCATGTCGCATACCGATATTGCTGGAAGCATTCCCGCGGTGCGCTACGCCCGCGGGAAAGTTGTTACTGTCGCCGTAAATCAATTCGAATTCCACCAACCGGTGCACGTGGGCGATGTGGTGAGCTTTTACGCGGAGATCATCCGGGTCGGGCGCACCTCGATCACAGTCAAAGTCGAAGTGTACGCAGAGCGCAATCCGGAAAACGTAGAGTGCATAAAGGTGACAGAGGCTACCCTAACCTACGTGGCCATAGACGAACGAGGGGCGCCGCGAGTCGTGGGCGGCGAGAAACCGGCCGAGATGTAAGTACCGGTTTTGAACTTGAACAGCGTCTAGCGGCTCACGGAAGCGCCGAAGCGCCTTGCAGTCCATCCCCCCCGTGAACTTTAGAACTTTTTGGACAACCTTATTGTTTTGTAGTCATAATTGAATTGGGTATGACAGATAGCGCACGCTGCAAGGTATCGCTTTTTCTTTATCTTTTAGAAAACTCTCAACAACAGTGCTCAGGTCACAAACCAGTGCGTTAACGCGAAGAAACCTAAGGCCCCAAATGCAGCGGCCAGCGGTAAGGTCGTGATCCAGGCCAAGGAAATACTCACGATGGTGTTCCAATGGGCTTGTCGCGTCACCGCGCCAATGCCAAACAGCGCGCCGCACGAGACATGGGTGGTCGACACCGGTAGCCCGAGTTTAGAAGCCAAGATGACAATGGTGGAGGTGACCAGATTGGCCGTGAACCCTTGGCCCGGGTTCATCGCGGTCACCCGATGGGACATCGTCTCCGCCACCCGCTTGGCATTCAGTAAGCCGCCTACGGCCATCACGATGGCAACACCCACGAGCGCTGTGAGTGGGCTCAAGGTCCCGCCGACGAGCAACATCGCGCCGATCTTGGGGGTGTCGTTTAGACCCCGCGCAAAACTGACCATCCCGGCACTCAAGAAGTGGAGGGCATCGAGCAGAGTGCGGGCATTTAAGCCAAGTAGGGTGCCGGTGTAACGCTGCTGGCAAATCGCCTTGGTCCCGAGGGTAAGGGTCGGGAACATTTGGGTTGCGGTAGGAGTCATCGTCGACCCCCGGTGGATAGTGGCCGGGAGTACTGCCAAGGTTTCCGTGCCCATACACACGCAGGTTTCTTTCTCAACACCGAGCCTCTTCCTAATAAACCGTAGGCATCGGTACAGAACGGCACAGGCCACGATCGCCAGGAGCGGGCTGGCGAGCAAAGGAGCGAAAAAACTACCCCCGAGCGTCGCTAAGTTCACGCCCTCTGGAGAAGCAACCCAACCTGCGCCAAGCAGGGCTCCAGTCAGCGCGTGGGTCGTCGAGATGGGAATGCCGATGCGAGTCGCGAACATCACCGTCGCTGCGGCCGCCAACATCACGGCCAGGGAAAAACTCTTCAGGGTCACGACGCTGTCGGGGACCAAGCCTTTACCCGTAAAGGCGGCCAGCAGCTCCTGAGCCAATAATAAGGCCATCGTAGAGCCGAGGAAGGTCGTCACCGTGGCCCAGAGCAGTGCCTTGTTATAACTCGTCGTGCCGCTGCCATACAGCGTCGCCACCCCTTTGAAGTTGTCGTTAGCCCCGTTTGCGTAGGCGAGAAAGAGCCCAAAGAGGATGGCAAGTTCCAAAGTTATGTAGTCTACAAGCGTACCTTGGCCCGATGGCGGTAAGCGGAGCGATGCATTCCTTGCTCAAGGAGCGGGACAATAGCCAGCATCATGCGAAAAACCGCTGGATTTTTCTATAACCTTTGACAATGGCGTTGATGGTGTTCTAGTTGATGGTGTTCTAATTGAGATGAAGCTGCTTGCCAAATCATGCGGTAAGAGGCTCCGCAGTGCAAGGAATCGGACGAACAGCCGGAATTACTTCAAGAATATTCCCACGAACGCTATGCCAGCCAGCACCACCATAAAGCCCAAAACGGGCATGGAAAAGATCAACGTACCTATTAATGGTCTCATTTCAAGTTTCGCTCCGTTAGCATTCGTGCTTCGAACGTTCTTTCCTTAGATATCGGAAGGTAGCGCAGAAACTTTAGGTTGATTGCCACGAGACCGGATACCCCAGTGATCTGGATTTTTGCGGACCAAGAAAACGGATCTCGCGAGCGACGTGTTACTCGGAATTGATGGAAACCTGTGCGGACCTCCGGGCGACGGAAAGGGTGATGCATCAGATTACGAACCGCGTTTTATGCAGCCGAGAGATGCCTCTCGGTCGGCCTCAGCAGTGCGCGAAAGACGGGGCGTCTCTTTCGTCCCGCCGGCCGCCCAAACATAAGGCCGCTCGTAGATGTGACTTGTGCGGGCAAGCCAACCCAGTATGCCGTCGTACACCGCCCCACGCGGATCGCGTAGGAGAAGCCCGCATTCACTTTTTCGCCAGTTAATGATGTTCTGGCGAATCGTTCCTTCGAGAAATTCCGCCACGGATCCAGGCCACCTTCGATCACGTACTTACTTAGCCTGACCGTGGCGGCGGTGAAAGGGATCTAATTGCGGGAAGGATCGGAGCAGGTGGGGGCGCTATTTCGCCACCAGGCGAATGCTCGTCACCTTATTGCTCAATAGCTCTACCGCTCGGGGCAGGTGCGGTTGCGCCACGATCACTCAGGGATGCTGCGCGGCCTCCTCATCAAGCACCTTCGCTGCGATCCGATAGCCTTCGCGCTGGTGCATCTCGATCGAGGCGCGCGAGAAATCGTAGTCCTTGGAAGGCGGCTCGCCGTCTTCGCCTTCATGCACGATCCGTGTGATGGCAAGCGGGGGTGTCTCACACATGGTCTGGAGGTAGAGGGGGTTGTGTTTGATCTCATCGATCAGCCGCGGCTCGAGGCGGCCCATGATCTCCTCGACGAGTTGCCGGTAGCGATCCAGGAGTTGCTGCAGGTGGATATCCCTCCTGATCTTCTCCGAGTACAAGATCTCATCGCGCCGCGCCATCACCTCCACGAGGTCCTGGGGCAGGGGGCTTTGGCTCGGGTAGAGGTTGACGATGTAGACCCTCTTCCCGGCGCATCTTAGGAGATCGATGATCTGATCGAGGGGTGTGTTGCTCACGATCCCTCCGTCTCAATAATGCTTCCCGTCGATGGTGGTCCAGGGAAACCCCGGCGGCAGGCTGCCGCTCGCGAGGATGTGATCGGCCGTGATCTCCTGGTGGTAGCTGTCGAACATCTCGAGCTCCGCGGTCTCGACATTTACCGCGCCCACCAGCAAGCGGATCGGGCTCTCCTTCAGCTGTTCGAAAGCGACATAACGCGCAAGAAGGGCCCTGACGGGCGTCGGATCGTAGAAGCTCGTCCAATGAATGGGCCACAGTGCCGGGTACAGCATGGGCAGAAACCAGCGCGGCCGGAAGAACTTCGGCGAGCCCAACATCAGCGACTGCCAACAAGAGAGCTGGCGCCTGAGCCTCTCGTCCGGCACCATCGGGGAGTCCCTCCGGCAAGGCATTGGGTTCTCCGGCCTACCCAATGGCGATTTGTCATGGCCTCATGACCTTCCGGTATCTCATAGATCTTGCGGGCTTTGTCCGGCAGGATCCCGATCATTTGAAGCACGCGATCCCCAGCGCCAGCGCTGGAGCGGCTTTGGCCCAGATCTGGTTCCCTCCACTAAGGACTGGAGCCGTTGACATTCTTCGGGGGTTTCTTTCGTCGCCACGATATAATACCAAGGCTGCTCATTATAGGAAGACGCTGCCGGGCGCAATAGCGTAACAGACGCTCGAGCATCCCAGGCACACGGGACCTGGGTTCAAACCATTAATGCAACGCGAGGCGGTGACGGCCTATATGCCCATGGTGCGATTCGGGGTCCGCGGACGCGTGCTGGCCCTCATCGCCACCATCCCAGCTCGCCCTATCGTCTATTCGACAAGCGGCGCTTAATCACCCTACCAGCCGACCGAATTAATCCACATCACGAACGAAGTCCCTGAGCAAACGCACGAAGTGATCACCCCTCTCCCAATGGATCGCATGTCCCGTGCGGTTGATCGTGATAATGCCGCTTCTCCAAAGATTGGGAATGTCAGGCGCCAAGCCTTCCTAATACTCAGGACGGACAAAGGCGTCCCTTTCACCCAGTAGCAAGGCCACCGGAACCTTAAGGCCCGTTAGGCCCGTTACAATGTCCACTTCATCTTGAAAATTATCGTCCAGGCCAAACACCGCAGCTGCCACGGCGGTGCGGGTGTTGGGGTCGGTTCTTTCTCCATCAACGAAAAAGAAGTTCGGAATAGACTGGAAACCCGGCCTGAAAAAGGCGGTCACGTACTGAGCGATCTGCTCCGTGGTCAAATCCGCAACAAAGCCGAAATTCACTGCGTCACCCGCATAGCTTTCCAAGGGGGTCAAAAACGGCGGTGGGTCGGGCGCATCGCCAACCGGGAGCGGGGCGGTGCCGAAAAGAAAATAACCTTTGGCGTCCAATTGGGAGCTGGCTTGCAAAAGTAAGTCTCCTCCGAGGCTCCAACCTACGAAAACCCCAGCCACCAGGTTCAACGCCTCGGCGGTAGCCACGATGGCGCCTGCTAAGAACGCGGCGTTATAGCTAGCGGCATCGGCATTGTCTGAGCGACCAAAGCCGGGAAGGTCGACAGCGGCTACGCGAACTCGTTCCCCGAAGGCGGAGCCTAGAACCCGGGCGTAAGAATGGGCAGAGGATGTGTTGCCATGAACGAGGAGAACACCCGGACCTTCCGTTCCTTCACTCTCATATACGGCCAAATCGAGACCGGAATAGGTGATAAAGCCGGTTGGTTCAAGACCATCGGCCCAAGCCACCGTCGCGAACGAGATGCTGAGAAGAAATCGCACGACCAAGGACCTTTTCATGACTCGAATCTCCTTTCTGATTTATCAAAATTTGTTTTTTGCACCGGGTGCCACCCTGTCTCTAAGAATCCCTAGACAGTGCGCTTCATCTCGCTCAGACGGTGCCCGACGCGCGATGGGAGCGTGCCGATGATGCTACGAGCATCCGACTCCAAGGCCTTGGTCTACGGCAGGTGGCTACACCACAACGGGCGTCAACGTGAATACGCGAGCGAGTCTGGCTGCACTTTTAACGTCTCCACGATGCAAAGCTTCCCGAACATCGTCCAGTTTGTAAGCATCTTCCAGCGACAAATACGGAGACCAACCTTCGTCCGTCTCGATAAGTTCGACATCGACCTCGGCAACATACGTGCCTTCGTGCACTAGCTTTGTGTGGTGCCTTTTTTTCATCACCTTCTCCTCAGAAAATCATCTGTCCATCGCTCAGGATCGGGCCTGTACACAGTAACAAGAACGGCCGGCGAAGAGGCGCTCTTTGGAATTCCCCATACGATATGAATAGTAGCCGTAGGGCGCGCTGTGCGCACGTGGCTCATTCCTCAATCTCGCCAAATTCATCGCCGGCGTCTTCAATACCGCCACCGACCCAATCGGGGGGTAAAGACCCAAACACACAAAGCGATGAAAGGTCGAATGCGGCCAATCACGCACGCGGCGGATCAGCCCATGCTTGACCGGGGTAATGCGCGTAGTCCACATGACGCGCGTAATCGGCCTCGTCGCGGATCTGTTCCCAAAACCGGCGTTGCCAAAGCCCCAGCTCACCCCGTCTGTGCCTCGACGCGGATTGCGGTTCCTCGAGCCGATGCCGCACGCGCTGGGATACATGGCGCTTGAGCAAGCCCCATCGAGTGGAATAGTCCGCATCGTTGGGCGGTAGTGTCCACACCGCGTGGAGATGATCCGGTAGCACGACCATGGCATCGAGCTGAAACGGGTGTTCGGCCCGAACCAAACGCATCGCCTCCCGTAGGGCGTATATTACCTCACTGTCGGTGAGCCTCTGCCTTGATAGGGTGTTGACCGTGAAGAAATAGGTCGCCCCGGTGTGCGGGCGCGTCGATAACGAGACATCCGTCAAGCATAGCCACACCATCCGCGTGCGCACAGCGCAACCTCATGGAATGGACTCCACCCTCTACCACAACGGCATCGCAATGTGCCACGCTAAGTGTAGTGCTTCTTAGTTGATGGAACTAAAGGCTTTCCGGTCGATCTGATCTGGAGATCGAACGAGGGAGGCGACCATGCGAACAGCCAGTGTAATCGAGCTTACAGATGAACAACGGCAACAACTGCAACGATGGACCCGGTCGAGCACAGTCAGTGTACGTTTGGCGCGCCGCGCACGGATGATCCTGTTGGCGGCCGAAGGCATGGACAACCACCAGATCGCAGGAGAGGTGGGCGTTGGGCGAGTCCAGGTGGGTCGTTGGCGCCGACGCTTCGCCGAAAGCGGGCTTGCGGGAATTGAAAGCGAATGGCGGCAAGGGCCGGGATCAGCGATAGCAGCGTGCTGCGGATCTGGCGTGCCAATGGCCTCAAGCCGCATTGGTCGAGACGTTCAAGGTCTCGCGTGACCCGCACTGTCGAGAAGCTCGAAGACATCGTCGGACTGTATTTGTCGCCCCCTGAGCATGCGCTGGTGCTGTGTTGTGATGAGAAGAGTCAGGTTCAAGCCCTGGACCGTACCCAGCCTGGGTTGCCGTCATCCACGGAGCGCGCACGGTGTTACGGCACGCGACGGGTAAAACCGACCGGCTCTCGCGCTGGGCAGTGGCAATTCAAGCCCGACGCGGTACCAATGTCGCCGCCGTGGCGCTGGCCAACAAACTCGCGCGTATCGCCTGGGCGGTGCTGGCGCGCGATCGAAGATACCGGGCGGATTGGGCGGAGCAATCGGTTTGACGCCAGCCGGGAAGGTTTGAGTCACAGCGTATTCGATTAACCCGAACTTTTTTCGGAGCATCAGCGTAAGGCTATGATAATGGATGGTAAGTTACAAAATCAGGGTTCGGCTACTGGGTTCATCCCTACACGTTCACGCCCAGGAGTTTGAAGGCCTGGCGTTGTAAGGCGGTGGGCCGGGTGATGTGATCGAAGGGCGCTGCGCCTTGGAGTTTGGGTTGAATACGGTTCTTGGTGATCGTGGCAAGATCGGCCAAAAGTGTCTGGAAGCTATGCACAGGGAAGCCCTCTTCGGTGCGTTGGGTGTCCGCCTTCTGTTGGGCTTTGGGGGAAACTTTGGCCGGGGCAATGATGGAGGCACGTTGTTTCTCGGCGCTCGGCTTATCGTCATCGTCAAAGAGGAGCGGCGCGAGGGCCTTGCGCATAGGCCACTCCACGTAGTAGGCGAGCATACACAGGAAGACATGCGCGCGGACGCGATCGGCGAGGTAAGGTAGATAGGCCTGACTTTCAAATCGACGCTCTTATAGCTTCGAAAGGCGCGCTCCACGTGGGCCAGATCTTTATAGGCACGGACTGTTTCTTCGGGTTCGAGCGTTTCGTGAGGGACGCTCGTGCGGACGACGTAGAGCCCATCGAGCGCGGCTTCCTCATGGATGCGTTGGGCATCACGCGCATAGGTAAAACGGTCCTCGGTGATGGTGAGCGTGAAATGCTTGGCCATCTTGAACCGACCGATCACTTTGCCTACCCGCAGCCCGATCGGCGCCTGTCCCTTCAAGGCCCGTTGCGTTCTTTGGGTGGCGGCGACGATCTTATCGAGCGCGCGTTCAGTGGCCTGCAAAAGCGCTTCGCGTTGGCGGGTACGCTGTTGGGCCAAGAGGGGATTCTTACAGACGATGAGTCGCTCGCCCGGATAGGCCGAACTGGTGATCTCGGCCAAATCCTGTGCATCGAAGAGTGAGAGCTGGATATCTTTCGCCTCGACCAACGCCCGGATAGCCCGTGCCCGCAACGCCGTGATCCAATGCACCCCTTCAAGGGGTTTGAGTTCCTCCCGGATCCGCGCCTCGGTAATCATCCCCCGATCGCCCACCAACACCACCCGCAACAGTCCGAAGTTGGTGCGCAGTTTCTGCAGCTGGGAAGCGAGCGTTTTGGGATCGCCCGTAGGGCCCTCGAAGACCTCAACGGCGATGGGACAGCCCTCGCGGTTGCCTAATAGGCCAAAGACGATCTGCAGTTTATCGCGCTTTCCGTCACGGAAGTGACCGAGTTGGGCGAGCGGACAGCAGCGACCTTCAAAATAGGTAGAACTCACATCATAAAGCACCAGTGCGCCGTCGTGGAGATGGTGCTGAGCGAGCTTCTTTTCGACCTCCGCTTGGCGTGCGTGCAGCCAATCCATCGCGGCGTACAAGTCTTCGGCTTGCGCGGCTTCGACCTCGAGCGATTCCCCCAAGCTCGTTGCGGCACTCTCTCCCCCCAAGCCGCGCACCGTGGCGAGCTTCGAGCCGGGATCGAGCAGACGCGCCACGATTCATCGCGACGACCCGATCCCGTTCTGGAGATCGCGTGGGGGCGATAAGCTTCTCCAGCCCAAGCTTACGCAGCGTGCCGAGGACGGCGGCCACATGTCCATGCGGCCGTGAGCGGACGATGTCGAAGCTTTCCTCGAAGTGCGCGACGGCCGTGCCTCCCTGAAGGAGGGTAAAGCGTTTACATTCGTCTAATCACATAGATATAGATTAAAGATAAATTCATTAAGACAAGGCGAAAGCCGAGTTGGCAGTGCTCTTGGCGCAGAGATGGATCCTGGCCGTTCTTCGCCACCAACACTTCTTCAGTCTACCCGAGCTCAATACCGCCATCCGCGCCCGGCTCGATCAGCTCA
>JBOHHR010000137.1:0-3809 GCA_050725475.1 Gammaproteobacteria bacterium
ATTCGCTTTAACCTCAACCCCCGGTAACCATGGACAGAATAGTCATATTTAACCGCCACCAAATAGTCGTTGACGAGCCGAAAGATAATGACATCCGGTTTATTATAGAGGCGTCCGCTTAGGCCCGTTAGGCGGACGGTTGCGGATCTGTCACCATTTTCTTTCCAAACCCCTGTCTCTTCGATAAGGTCGTTGTTAAAGAAATCATGGATGAATCTCACGCTCCCATCCGGTTTCAGATGGAGCGTTACTCGCGGTCCCAGCCGACTCCCACCCGCCGGTATAACCGAGTAGCTGCCCGCGATCGAAGATGGTTTGGTTATTCTTGTGGCCCCTATAGAAGCGGGTGAATGGGCCTGCTTTACCTGCCCTGAACAAGGTGTTAACACTAAGACTAAGCCCAAAATAAGAGGCCGAAAAGTATGGCTCATAGGCTGCAAACGTCTCATAGCATGCTCCTTGTGCGCGTTGGCGTGCTGCTTGTCGAGGGGTGCTAGGAGCCAGCGCAAGGACCGACCGCGCATATCGACCTACCGAACGGCCAAGGCGATTTCCTCGTCCGGGACCGGGTATCACCCATTCGCTTCGCTCCCACGGCTTGCATTTTGTGCAGCGTGGTTTTCGGGATCTTCACCTGTGACTTGGTAGATCACACACTCACACAGATCAAGTGCATATTCGCCTACACGCTCCAATGAACGGGTCGATAGCACTACATTGACAACTTGCCCCACGTTACGCGCGTCTTCCATCAAGAATGTGCTGAGCCGCCGCAAACCACACTGAAACTCATGGGATAACTCTTGGCGCAATGAAAGTGTGCCTATCGCCCGCTCTAAATCGCAAGCATCAAATACCTCTAACCCAGTCCTCAAGTGCGAGGCCGCGGTGCGCCCCATGGAGCAAACATCTCGCATCATGTTGCTCGGTGGAGGCGACATGCCATGATCGAAAAACGCCAACGCCATTTGGGCCACGTTCACGCACTCGCGCTCAACGTGTCCCAGATCGGCTACCGCCTTGGCCATGCCGATGACAGAGCGCAGATCCCTGGCAACAGGCGCGCGGCGAGCGATAACCCGAACGATCTCATCGTCCAGGCGCTTCTCGAGCTGTTTGACCGACTCGTCTCGTTCGAGAACCCTGAGCGCCGCGGAGACTTCCCGCTCGGACAAGGCCTCCAATGTCTTCGCGAGTTGATCCAAAATCAACCCGCCTAGTTCGATCACCGAAGTGTGCACGTAACTTAACTCGCCGTCGTAGCGCCGTGCGATGTGGCCTTCGAGCCGTTGGTTCATTAGGCTACTCTTCCCAAGGCTGCGGACCTATGCGAGTATGTTCCGACGGAGAGGACCTACGAGGGACGATACACTGTCAACCGACCCGACCCGTAATGTAATCTTCGGTAAGCTTATGTCTCGGATTGGTAAAAACCTGTTCCGTGAGGCCCACCTCTATCAGATCCCCCAGATGAAAGTACGCCGTTCGCTGGGATACCCGGGCCGCCTGTTGCATGGAGTGGGTGACGATGGCGATGGTAAAGTTTTGCCGCAGCTCATCGATGAGATCCTCTATCTTGGCGGTGGCAATGGGGTCCAGGGCAGAGCAAGGTTCATCCATTAGGATGACTTCGGGGCTGACGGCTATGGTGCGCGCGATACACAAGCGTTGCTGTTGGCCACCCGACAGTCCCGTGCCCGGCTGATGCAGGCGCTCTTTGACCTCATCCCATAGCCCTGCTTTAGTCAAGCTGGTTTGCACGATGCGCTCCAGCTCCCCTTTGTGCTGGGCCAAACCATGTATCCGTGGCCCGTAAGCCACATTGTCGAAGATGGACTTGGGAAACGGATTGGGCTTTTGGAACACCATGCCCACACGTGCCCGCAACGGCACCACATCGGCCTTTTTATCGTAGATATCCTGGCCATCCAGATGGATCTCTCCGCTCACACGGCAATTGTCAATAGTATCGTTCATACGATTTAAGCAGCGCAAAAATGTGGATTTGCCGCAACCGGACGGACCAATCATCGCGATCACTTCGTGTTCACCGATATCCAATGAGAGATCTCTTATCGCCTGCTTATCGCCATAATGCACATTAACATTGCGGCAGCGCATGCGCGCATTATCTACGAAAGGCTGACCCACTGTTTCCCGAGCTGTATCTTTTTGGGCAACCGTTATCCTCGGTTGCTCTCTTACCAGAACAGAGGCAACAAGCTGATCATGTTCTAAAGCCGTTTGCTGCACAGGTGTATCTCCAGTTTTGTTTATCTTAGGTACCCTCACCAGCGCCGTTCAAAGTGCTTGCGCAAAATGACCGCGGTTGCATTCATGATCACTAAAAATACTAACAGTACCATGATTGCCGCGGAAGTGCGTTCTACAAACGCACGCTCTGGACTGTCCGCCCACAGGTAGATCTGCACCGGAAGCACTGTCGCCGGATCTAAGGCGCCCGTCGGCACATCCACGATAAATGCAACCATCCCGATCATGAGCAGCGGTGCCGTTTCGCCCAGAGCATGGGCCATCCCGATGATGGTGCCCGTGAGCATGCCCGGCATCGCGAGCGGCAACACATGGTGCGCGACGGTCTGCATCTTGGAGGCGCCGACCGCCAACGCCGCCTCCCGTATGGAAGGAGGAACGGATTTTAGCGCCGCGCGCCCGGAAATGATGATGATGGGCAAAGTCATCAGCGCCAGTACCAGGCCGCCCACCAAGGGAACAGAACGGGGCAAGCCCATAAAATTGATGAATACCGCTAGCCCCAACAACCCGAACACGATAGACGGCACCGCAGCCAGGTTATTGATATTGACTTCAATCAAGCCGGTCCAGCGATTCTTCGGTGCGAACTCCTCAAGGTAAACTGCAGTAGCCACTCCGATAGGGAAGGAAAGCAACAGGGTCACCATCAAAGTGAACACCGATCCCATCAATGCGCCCTTAATCCCCGCCAATCCCGGCTCGCGCGAATCCCCCGAGGTGAAAAAAGCCATGTTGAACTGCTTTTGTATCGCCCCCTTTTCGAGCAAGTCATCGATCCAGCCGATCTGATTATCTTGAAGCCGTCTTTCGTTCTCAGGGCCATCACGTTCCGTGTGTCCCTTGATCAACATGTCTACGTCGTCGTCACCCGTCACCCAAACCGCTTGCGTCTTACCCACCAGCCCCGGATCGGAGAGGACCTTCTCCCGCAGTACGTAAGAAGCCCCCGGACTCACCAAAGCGTATAAGGCGCGCTGGTCTCTGCGTTCCTGGACCTCCGGAAACATCCCTCGCAAGCTTTTCTTCAACAAGCCGGCGTAATCGGCGTTCGCTAGTGCCTCCCGCTTGCCCGTCCCCTCCGGGTCAAGCAGTTTTTGATCGAAATGCACATCTAAGCGAACGAACGTCTGCTGGAAAGCGGTGTATCCGTTCGCCACGATGCTGGACAACAAGATCACCAAGAAGATTAGGCTCGAGTAGATCGCCAGCCGCCCCAACACTCGAAACCGCAGCTCTTTGGCGTAGCGCTTGGCCAGACTTGCCCGCACCTTATCCATGGCCGATTCCGGATCCAGGGGCGATTGTTGCTGATACGCGGTAGCGCTATTCATATTGTTCTCGGTACTTACGCACGACGTGCAGCGCGATCAGGTTGAGCGCCAAGGTGATGGCAAAAAGCACCAAGCCCAGGGCAAAGGCGGCCAGGGTTTTCGGGCTGTCAAACTCCTGATCGCCCACCAGCAGGGTCACGATCTGCACCGTGACCGTGGTGACCGCCTCCAAGGGATTCGCGGTAAGGTTGGCCGACAAGC
>JBOHHR010000138.1:0-4835 GCA_050725475.1 Gammaproteobacteria bacterium
ATCCTGATCACCCAGCACATACCCGAGGCGTTTAGCAAATCGTTTGCGGCGCGCATGAATGGGCTAGCGGCCATAACCGTCTCGGAAGCCGAGGATGGTGAAGCGATCCTGCCTGGCCACGCGTACATAGCCCCCGGTAACTGCCACCTGTTGGTAGTGCGAGACGGCACGCGCTACCGCTGCAAACTGAGTAACGCTTCCCCTGTTAACCGACATCGTCCGTCGGTGGACGTGCTTTTTCGTTCCATGACGCAGCATGTGGGCCGGCGAGCCCTGGGCGTTATTCTAACCGGGATGGGTGCCGACGGTGCGAAAGGCATGAAAGAGATGCGTGATGTTGGAGCTTACACCATCGCCCAAGACGAGCAAACCAGCGTTATTTGGGGAATGCCGGGTGAGGCGGTTAAGGCCCAAGCCGTGCATTGCGTGCTTCCGTTAACCAGGATCCCGGCAAAGATATTGGCCTTCTGTCAACAGGACTAAATCGGGGCACCTGTCGGATCGGAGCGGGGTTTTGCACTCCTTCCCATTTGGCACAATAGCTGCGTTTCTAGTATAACAAAATTGGACTGTTACGACAGTGACCCGTTGGTTTTTACTTTGCTTGTTGTTGCCGATATGGGGCTGCACCACACCCTACAAAAACGCGTGTCTGGTACCAGACCAAGAAACGCGCGCCGCTATCGTTCGGATCGCGACCTCTACCGGCAGCAACGCCAGCGGTGTTATCGTCGGCCAAGGGCAGGTGCTAACGGTCGCGCACGCGTTGGACGACATCGCGACAGCAGATCTTCGTGTATCGGTTGAAATTGCGGGCTATTTCCGCGAAGCAAAGGTTCTAAGGATCGATCTGAAAAAAGATCTCGCCCTGCTATCGGTAGACACGGCCGGTCTGAAACCCGCCAGTATGGGCATCAAAGGTTTATCCGAATTAGAGCAGGTTTGGGCTGTGGGCTTCCCCTTGGCGCTGGAGCAAAGGACAACCCTCGGCTTGTTTCAGCGCGCGGATGGTGGCAGGCTGTATAGCAACGTGCACGTCAACAGCGGCAGTTCGGGAGGGGGCTTGTTTCGTTGCCAAGGCGGGGCCTATGAGCTGGTCGGTGTGCTGCGCGCGTTCATTGCTTATAGAATAGGGGATGAATTGGTTAACATTGGCGAATCGACCTCGGTGCCTGTCGATCAAATCGTGAGTTTTTTAGCATCGGCGCCGAAGCTGGCGCGGGGCGCAGACTTGGGTACTGGACAGGCAATACTGACCGACGCCGCGCTGCGTCCATAACCGGCAGGCAGGGCCCGTGGCGAGAACCAGCACACCCCGCGCGGTACGATGAAACATTCCGGCCCACGGTCAATTAACCCCCGTGAAGGGATCGAATGGCTGCGCCTAGCCCTTTTGCTGCTCCTGCGTCGGCCGGGGTTATTCATCGCTGGCGCTTTGCTGGCTCCCATCGGCAGTACCGTTCTTCTGAATCTGTTTGAGATCGGATCCCTCTCAAGTGGATGGTTTTCAGTTGTCACCGCAGCGACATGTTACGGTCTGCCTGTGAGTATCGTCGTACCGCTTGCATGCGCGTTGGCCCGGGCGGTGAACCGGGAGCGAGTCCCCTCGACCCGACAACTGCTTTCCGCTTCTGCGTTCCGGGTTTTGGGCCGTACCGCTCTTTTCATATTCGTACTTTTACTTCAAGCCTATTTTGCGGCTTACCTCTTAGAGGACATCATCCGCCCGGTGACCTTCGCTTCGAGCCTCGATGCCGCGAGTGGGGCCGCCTCTTTTGGCATGTTCGACTCGGTCTTGGGCGCCCAGCTTGGTGCTTTAGGGGGGCTCTTGCTCGTTTTCCAGTTGCTGTTTTGCACGTTCGTCATTCCCTTGCACCTGTTTTCTGAGCGGCCGTTCTACTACTGCTGGCGTCTGAGTTTCTTAGCCATGCAGCTTAATCCATGGCTTTGGCCGCCATTGGGTTTAGCAGGGCTGTTGCTGATTTTATTGCCCACGATCTCGTTGCTGGACAGCGTAGCCCAGGTTTTGGCTTTGCCGCTTCCAGTCTACGTCGGAGCCTTGTTGTACATTGCCTGGCTGGAGGTCTTCCAAGGTGGGGAGGAGGAACCGGTCGCGCTCGATACCCAGGCGGAAGAAGGCGAGGAGATCTACGGCGCAGGGTTCCAGAAGAAATCAGGATTTATCTGCTTGGTTTCAAGGAGGTATTGCAATTGCTTCAGGCGGGTGAATCCGCGACAATTAAACATCTCCGGTGTGAGCAGGATGCGGGAGAACAACTCATAAAGCTGTTGCGCCCCGCGCTTGGCGTCCCAATCGCAACGGAATTCCGGCAATCCCTGGTTAATCTTATCAAAGCACACCCGATAGCTGCGGTTGTCGCCATCGCGGTTGCCGAATACCAGCCCGCAGCCTTTGAACACCGAGGCGATGATCTGCGCGATCTCTTTCACTTGGTAGTTTCCCTTGGTATCACCCACGTTAAAGATCTGATTATGGATCACATCGCGTGGGGCCTTGAGCGCGCACACGATGGCTTTGCAGATATCCAAGGCGTGGACCAAGGGACGCCAGGGAGTGCCGTCACTCACCATCTTTATTTCCTTGGTGGTCCAAGCCAAGCCGGCCAGATTGTTCAAAACGATGTCAAAGCGCATCCGGGGCGACGCCCCATAGGCCGTGGCATTGCGTAGAAACGTGGGCGAGAAATCGGGATCGGCCAGTGGCGCCACATCGCGTTCCACCAAAGTCTTGCATTTGGCATAGGCCGTCTGCGGGTTTACCTGGGATTGCTCGGTCACGATATCTTCGCTAGCGAGCCCGTAAACACTGCACGAGGAGGTGTAAATAAATCGGCGCACACCGGCTTCTTTAGCCAGCTTGGCCAAGCGCACGGAACCCTTATGGTTTATATCGTGGGTGATCGTAGGCGCGAGCTGTCCGGCGGGGTCATTGGACAGCTCCGCCATGTGCACTACGGCGTGCACACCATCGAGGTCTTGCAAGGCTATCTGACGAATATCCTTGTTCAAAGTCTTGGCGGTCAGATCGACTCCATGGTAAAGCCACCCCGATTTGTAGAATCCGGTGTCAACCCCGACAACATTAAAACCTTCTTTCATCAACAAGGGGGCGAGCAAAGAGCCGATATAGCCTTCAGTGCCGGTAACCAATACGTTCATCTTCTGCCGTGTCGTTGTAGTGATAAAAATTTCCTTTCGGTATCGTAAATTCTAGTCGAAGAGGACCTGCGATGCCGGAAGCACCATCGAAAGCGTTAGCTCAAGATCTGGCTGGCGATGTGCTCGCCGATTAACAGCGACGAAGTGGCGGCAGGGGAGGGGGCATTACAGACGTGTATCGAATTCTCAGCTTTGATGATAAGAAAATCGTCCACCAATCTGCCGTCTGTCATCAAAGCTTGGGCACGTACCCCAGCGGCGGTCGGAATGAGGTCGTGTTCTTGTACCTCAGGGATAAGTTTTTGTAGGCTGCGGGTGAATGCGTTTTTGCTCAAGGAACGCCACATCTCCTGCAGCCCTTCACCCCAATGTCGGGCGGAGAGCCGCCAAAAACCGGGGTAGGCTATCGATTCCAGCGTGTCCCTTAGGGCGAAGTCGGTTTTTCGGTAGCCTTCGCGCTTGAAGCTCAAAACCGCATTGGGCCCGGCGTGCACCGCACCGTCGATCAGACGGGTGAAATGGACCCCGAGAAACGGAAAGTCGGGGTTCGGAACGGGATAGATCAGGTTTCGTACCAGGTGGCGCTTATCGGACTTAAGTTCGTAGTATTCGCCCCGGAAGGGGACGATCCGCGCTTCCAAGTTCGCCTTCGCCAAGCGCGCGATGCGATCGCTGTGCAAGCCGCCGCAGTTGATGAGAAAACGGGCTCGGATCGGATCGGTGTTGGTTTCGATCTCGATTTGGCCGTTTTTCGCTTTAAGTCCTTCCGCCTTGGTGCGCAGGCGTATTTCTCCTCCGTTTTGTTCTATCTGCTTGGCGTAGGCGAGGCTAACCTGCTTAAAGTCGACGATCCCGGCAGAGCGGACGTGTATGGCCGCGAGGCAGGAGATGTGTGGTTCAACCTCTCGCGCCTCCTCTGGCGTGATCTTCGTGACCTCGATGCCGTTCTTCAGTCCGCGCTGATAAAGATGTTCGATCAGCGGCAACTCCCGTGATTCGGTGGCAAGAATGAGCTTTCCACAAACCTCATGCTTGATCCCATGCTGTTGGCAGAAGGCCACCATAGCGCGCGCCCCCTCGCGGCAGAAGCGGGCCTTGAAACTGTTAGGCTGGTAATAGATCCCGGAATGGATGACACCGCTGTTGTGGCCTGTTTGATGACGCGCGATCTCAGGCTCTTTCTCGAGCACCAGCACGCTCGCGCCGGCTTTGGCGCGCGTGAGGGCCATGGCGGTGGACAGGCCGATGATCCCGCCGCCGATGATTACGTAGTCGTAAATCATGTACGCGGATCCTCCGTTAAACCAAGACCTCAAGCGGTGGCGGATGGCTTAGAAACCGGGTGGGACTGGCGCTCAAGCCATATGCTCCCGATTGCAACACCACCACCAGATCACCCACCTCGGCCCTGGCCATCTCCATCTTGTCGGCGAGCAGGTCCAAGGGGGTGCACAGCGGACCTACTACGGATGCGATCTCTCGTTCCTTCCCCCGGACCTTGTTTCCTATGAGGACGGGATAGTTTTTCCGGATCACCTGGCCGAAATTGCCGGAGGCCGCCAGATGATGATGCAGTCCTCCATCGGTGACCAGAAACACCTGACCGCGAGACAGCTTGCGGTCTACCACACGGCAGACATAAACACCTGCTTCAC
>JBOHHR010000139.1:0-4673 GCA_050725475.1 Gammaproteobacteria bacterium
TCGGCAGCGGAGCGTTCCCCGCTGTTCTGGTGGACGACAAGGCGATCCTCACCGATCAGGATCGCACGTATGATCTATGTGCTCGCAGCGGACAACACCGCACAGCGTCGCGACATCAGGCTCGGGCGGATGGTCGACGGATTGCGGGTCGTCACCGAGGGCCTGCACCCTGGCGACAAAACGATCGTGCACGGGGTGCAGAAGGTCTTTCTCCCAGGCATGCCGGTCACCCCGCAGACCATCGGCATGGGCGATCCGCCGCCGCCAGCGTCTTTACAGGCGCCGGTTAGAGACGCAGGCGAAGAACAACCGACCCCGCACGAGCCGAACGCATGAAGGACTTTTCGGCCCTCTTTGTCGATCGCCCGATCCTCGCTGGGGTGCTGTCAATCCTCATCTTTGTTGCCGGGCTCATCGCCCTCCCGTTGCTCCCGGTCGCCGAATACCCAGACGTGGTGCCGCCCTCGGTGCAGGTACGCGCCGTATATCCCGGCGCCAGCCCGAAGGTTATCGCCGAGACCGTAGCCACACCGATTGAGGAGGCGGTGAACGGGGTCGAGAACATGATCTACATGAAGTCGGTGGCAAGCTCCGACGGCGTGATGTACCTGACGGTCACGTTCAAGCCCGGCACCGACGCCGATCTCGCCCAGGTACAGGTGCAGAACCGTGTCAACCAGGCCTTAGCACGGCTGCCCGAGGACGTGCGTCGGCTCGGCGTGACCACCGAAAAACAGTCACCCAACATCACCATGGTGGTGCACTTGCTCTCGCCCAGCCAGAAATACGGCACCCTGTATCTGCGTAACTACGCCACCTTGCGGATCAAGGACGAGCTGGCCCGTATTAACGGAGTCGGCCAAGCCATGGTCTTTGGTGGCGGGGATTACTCAATGCGCATTTGGCTCGATCCCGACCAGGTCGCTGCGCGCGGCATGACAGCGGGCGATGTGGTGCGGGCGATCCGCGAGCAAAACGTGCAGGTTTCGGCGGGCGCAATCGGGGCTCCTCCGCAGCCGGACAGACGCGACTTCACGCTCTCGATCCATACCCAAGGCCGGCTCGTCACCGAGGAGGAGTTCGCTGACATCGTCTTGAAGACCGGCACGAACGGTCAGATCACCCACCTGCGCGATGTCGCCCGCATCGAGCTCGGAGCCTCGGAATATGCGCTCCGCTCGCTGCTCGACAATCAGCCGGCGGTGGCGGTGGTCATCTTCCAGGCGCCCGGATCGAACGCCATCGCGATCTCCGACAACGTGCGCGCCAAGATGCGGGATCTCGCGCGCTTTTTCCCCGAGGGCTTGACCTGGAACGTGGTCTACGATCCCACGGTATTCGTACGCGACTCGATCAAAGCCGTGATCACGACTCTACTCGAGGCGGTGCTGCTGGTAGTGTTGGTGGTGATCCTGTTCCTGCAGACTTGGCGCGCCTCGATCATTCCGCTGCTCGCGGTACCGGTGTCAATCGTTGGCACCTATGCGGTGTTGCTGGCGCTTGGGTTCTCGATCAACACCCTGACTTTGTTCGGCCTGGTGCTCGCCATCGGCATCGTGGTGGACGATGCCATCGTTGTGGTTGAGAACGTCGAGCGTAACATCGGCAACGGGCTTTCACCTAAGGCGGCCGCGCACCAGGCGATGCGTGAGGTGAGCGGGCCTATCATAGCCATTGCGCTGGTGCTGTGCGCGGTGTTCGTACCGATCGCCTTTCTCTCCGGAGTAACCGGCCAGTTCTACCGCCAGTTCGCGGTCACCATCGCCATCTCGACGGTGATCTCGGCCGTGAACTCGTTGACCCTCTCACCGGCCTTGGCTGCCGTGCTGCTCAAGCCGCACGGCGCGCCGCCCGATCGGCCGACGCGGATCCTGAACGCCCTTTTCGGCTGGGTGTTCCGGCCATTCAACCGCGTGTTCAACCGTGCCGCTCACGCCTATGCTGAAGCCGGACGCCCGGCGCTGCGACGCGCGCCGCTGATGCTCCTGGTGTACGCGGTACTGGTCGCCGCCAGCGTGGTGCTGTTCCAAAAGGTGCCGGGCGGCTTCATCCCGACTCAGGACAAGCTGTACCTGATCGGAGGTGTGAAACTGCCGGAAGGGGCTTCGCTCGACCGCACCGAAGCGGTAGTGCGCAAAATGAGTGAGATGGCGCTCGCCACCGAGGGCGTGCTGAACGCGGTCGCATTCCCCGGTCTGAACGCGCTGCAATTCAGCAACACCCCCAACATCGGCACCATCTTTTTCTGTCTGGACGGCTTCGCCGAGCGCCAACGCCCTGCATCAGAAATCGCCGAGAAGCTCACGGGCAAGTTCTCCTCCATCCAAGAAGCATTCGCGTTTGCTATGATGCCGCCGCCCATCCTCGGCATCGGTACCGGCTCCGGTTTCTCGTTGTACGTCCAGGACCGCATGGGGCTTGGTTACGGCGAGCTGCAACAGGCGGTGGCCGCATTGTCGGACGCACTGTCGCAGGCGCCGGGTATGGGCTTTCCGATCAGCTCCTACCAGGCTAACGTGCCGCAACTCACGGCACGGGTCGATCGTATTAAGGCCAAGACCCAAGGGGTGAGCTTGACGGACGTGTTCGAGACCCTGCAGGTTTATCTCGGCTCGGTCTATGTGAACGACTTCAGCCGTTTCGGCCGCACCTATCAGGTCTACGCCCAAGCAGACGCGCCGTTCCGCGATGAGCCCGAGGATGTGGCCGAACTGCGTACCCGCAACGAGGCCGGTGAGATGGTGCCGATGGGGAGTGTGGTGAGCCTCGATCGGAGCTACGGTCCCGATCCGGTCATCCGTTACAACGGCTATCCCGCCGCTGATCTGATCGGCGAGGCCGATCCGCGAGTTATGTCCTCGACTCAGGCCATCGCCGCCATCGAAACGCTGGCGCCGCAGGTTCTGCCGGCCGGTATGGGCCACGCTTGGACCGATCTCAGCTTTCAGCAAGTGGCGGAAGGTAACGCCAATCTCGTCGTGTTCCCGCTATGCGTGCTGCTGGTGTTCCTGGTACTGGCGGCGCTCTACGAGAGCTGGTCTTTACCGCTCGCGGTGATCCTGATCGTGCCGATGTGCATGCTTTCGGCGCTTTTCGCCGTGTGGCAGAGCGGTGGCGATAACAATATATTCGTAAAGATCGGGCTGGTGGTGTTGATGGGGCTTGCCTGCAAGAACGCCATCTTGATCGTCGAGTTCGCGCGTGAGCTGGAGCACCAGGGCCGGGGGATCGCGGAGGCGGCCGTCGAAGCGTGCCGCTTGCGATTGCGGCCGATCGTGATGACCTCGGTAGCGTTCATCGCCGGCGTCGTGCCGCTGGTGCTTTCCAGCGGCGCCAGCGCCGAGGTACGGCGGGTCATGGGCATCACCGTGTTCTCCGGGATGATTGGCGTGACCCTATTCGGCCTGTTCCTGACTCCGGTGTTTTACGTCGTCATCCGGGCGTTGGTAGATCGCCGGGAGGCAGGGACCGCCTTGCTCACCGCGGAGCTTGGCGAGTGACACACCGCCAACACCCGGGGCGCATGACACGGGCTCGATGAAGCGGGTTCAAGGGCGAATGCGACACCGCAACTGACTTTGGGTCGGGGTCACCTGCGCGCTTAATGTCGACCCCGTTCTATCGGGACCACGTTGGTCACTGGCGGATGTGTGTTTTGCAGCATGAGCTCCGGCACGATCTCCCGTAGGCAAGCGAGCAAACTCGCTTCATCAAACGCATCCACACCGCGTTTGAAGCGCTCTAAGTAAACGGGGATCCGTTCAAGGTTAGCTGCGCGCGGCCTGGCCAGAAGAATTTTTTCGTGCTCTGTGGGCAAAGGTCTTTCATTTTCATAGAACAGCTCTTCGTAGCGCTTCTCGCCCGGTCTTAACCCGGTGTACACGATCGCGATGTCCTTGCCCGGTCTCTTTCCCGAAAGCCGGATCAACTGTTCGGCCAGGTAACAGATCTTAACCGGCTCTCCCATATCTAAGACGAAGATCTCGCCCCCCTTGCCCATTGCGCTGGCTTGCATGATCAACTGGGTGGCTTCCTGGATGGTCATGAAATAACGCGCGATCTCGGGATCGGTCACGGTGACCGGTCCGCCAAATGCGATCTGCTCCTTGAATAGGGGCACCACACTGCCTGCGGAGCCCAGCACGTTGCCGAAGCGCACGGTGATAAAGCGGGTGGCCGATCTTTTTTGCATGTGCTGGCAGAGCAGTTCGGCAACCCGCTTGGTAGCGCCCAACACATTCGCCGGGTTTACCGCCTTATCGGTAGAGATCAGGATGAAGCTCCGGCAGCCTAAGCGGGCTGCGGCCTTAGCCATTACGAGTGTGCCGAGGATATTGTTTTTGACCGCTTGGCGGAGCTGTGATTCCAGCATCGGGACATGCTTGTAAGCCGCTGCATGGAAAACGATATCCGGACCTTGATTTTTCATTAGATGCTCGAGCAGAGCCTCATCACACACGTCACCCGCAATGGCCTTTATCGGCAGGGTTGGAAAATCGCTGCCCAACTCGCGTTCCATCTGGAACAAGCTAAACTCGCTGTGATCGATGATTATCAGCCTAGCGGGGCTTAAGCGGGCCACTTGACGACAGAGCTCTGCACCGATGGAGCCGCCGCCTCCACTTACCAGCACGATCTTTCCCGCCACCTCTACCCTTAAGCGCGTGTGGTCC
>JBOHHR010000140.1:0-8182 GCA_050725475.1 Gammaproteobacteria bacterium
GCTCGCCCAGCACAACAGGCCTCTCTGTCTGTTCGTGTTCCTGCGGTCGCGGGTTTGCCTTCCGCTTCCTTCAGCCTGCGCCTCACGGCCTCGGCCTTGCGGTTCGGCTACGGTTGCCACTGTCAGCTCCGGCAACGACTCTCACGTTGCTAGCACAAGCCCATGCTGGGCACACTAGGATGGCGATTCTCTCCTCAGAGCTTGCCGTCCACATAATGCGGATAGTCGGCGAACCGCGCCCCCTCCATTGTTCACCCCCCTCGAATGGTTACTCGCGTTACGCTCTAAACTTTGAACGCTCCTCTGTATCCTAGCAGACCTCATCCGGATCCGACCACGACGCCAGGGCACGGCAAGGGCTTGCTTTGGCTAAACCTACGCCAACTACCCCGAGCGATCCCATAGCGGGTTTCACGCCACCTCGGCGCAGGGTAAGGGGCGAGTTGACCAGCCACACCTCAGCGGCGCGGATTGGTTCCTCATCACGTCCCCATCACCTCAACTCCCTACTGGTCGGCTCAGTCGGGGCGGCGAAGCGCATCGTGTCAAGCGGGCGGTTGCGGGTAATGCCGTCGAAGCGGTAGCTGAGCAGGCCGCCGTTGGGCAGTTCGACGACGACCTCGCGCAGGTCGAGAGTGTCGGCAGTGATGGCGTTGGTGATGCGCGTAGGCATGCGCGAGGAGGCCTCGGGCTTACGCATGAGGACCACGGCGTAACGGTCCTCCTGGTGTGTGACCTCGGGCGTGTAGGCGTTCTCTTCTTCAAGCGACCGGCCGCGCAAGAGGTTGAGCAGCGAGAGGAACACTCTGCCGGCGCTGTCCTCCCGCAGGGATTTTTCGGCGAGGCGCATACCGGCTTTTTGAATGAAGAGCTGATCGCCGAGGACGAGGACGAACTCTCCGGCGGGCTTGGTGAAATCGAGGCGGAGTTGCTCCGGTGCGCGATACGCCAGCGTGCCGACGCTGACTACCGGCTCGCGCAGGCCGGGCACAGTCAGGGTCTGCATGAACGTGGCCGACCAGGTGAGCGTCTCGCTTTGGCGGGCTTGAAATTGCGCGCGCAACATGGTGGCGCGCTCGGCGGAGAGCGGTGCGGCGAGGGTGCTTGCGCCGGCAAGGAGGGGAATGACGAATAGGCGGTGGAAATGGCCGAGCATGGTTACATTTTCCGCCACCGGGACTCGCCCGGCAACTTCACTGCCCCGCACGTCGCGGCGTGGTCAGACGTGCGAGCACGGGCAGCAGAAAAAGGCATGCGGTGACAGCGGCGATGATGCCGAGATTCATCACCAGGCCGAAGTTCTGTAACGCGGGTTGGCTGGCGAGCATGGGCACGCCGAAGCCGATGCACGACGCGAGACCGGTGAGTAGGATGGGAACCCCGATGTGCGCGTAGAGGTGCGCATAGTCGCGCTGGTGTTCGAGGGCCATGAGGACATGCAGACTGTAATCGATGACCAGCCCGAGCAAGAGCGGCACGCAGAGCAGCGAGAGTGGGCTGAGGGTGGCGCCGGTGAGCGCGAGCAACGCGGCGAGGAAGAGCAGCGAGAGGGCGAGGGCCGCGAAATTGAGCAGCACCATGCGCAGTGAACGCTGGGCAAGGGCGCAGAGTACGGCGATGGCTGCCAGCACCCAGACGCTAAGGCGCTTGAGATCGGCGACCACGACGCGGGTAAGCTCGTCTTTGAGGGTGACCCAGCTCACCGGAAACGCCTGCGCGCCTGTGAGCCCGATGCCGCCCGGCGGCACGGGCCGTTCGGCGACACCGGGGAGGCGGACGATGGCGCGGCAAAGGCCGGATCCTTCGCGTTGAATTTTGGCCAGGAGCGGGGAGATCTTGTTGAAAGCGTCGGGCGCGCCGGCGGCCGCGCGATCGAGGGTCTCGGCCAGGGTGAGGGTGGGGCTACTCCATTCACTGCCGAGGCCGGAGGAATCAAAAGCGGTACGGAGTCGTGGGGTGATATCCCTTTTCCACAGGGCGCGGTTTGCGCGTTGGCGCGAGGGCGCCGGAAGAAAAGCACTTAGCGGCGCGTGGTGCCCGCCGGTCACGCGCAGGGCGAGCTCATCGGCGCCGTGCCGGACGGCGTCCCAGGTCGGCGCCTGGACCAGGTAGATTGCGTCCTGCCAACTCGGGTCGCTCTTCGCCAGCACCTGTTGGCCACGGAAGGCGGCGCTGGTGGCAGGCTGTAGGCGGTCGAGATCGGGCGCGTAGAGGGCGGCGGGATCGCGTAGCAGCCAAGCGACAGCGATGAGGCTACCGAGGGTGGCGAGCGCGAGTATGGTGCGGCCGGAGCGCTCCATGGTGCGGGCCATCGCGCCGCTCATGCGCTGCAATAAGGGCAGTGGCTTCGGCGGGTGCACCGCCCAGGCGGCGGGGAGCAGCCAGGTGGCAAAGCACGCAGCCGCGACCAGCCCGGTGGCCACCAATACGGCGAGCTGGCGCAGGCCGGGCAGGGACGAAAGCGCGAGGACCAGGAACGCCGCCGCAGTCGTCACCGCGCTGAACCAGATCCCGCGGCAGAGCCGCGCCCAGACGGCCCCGTTGTCGCGGAAGCTCGCGGCGAAGTGGTGATAGACGAGGATGCTATAGTCCATACTGATCCCGAGCAGGATACAGGCGAAGGCCATGCTGATCACATTTAGCGAGCCGATACCGATGCGGGCGGCAATGAGGCCGACGCCTAGGGCGAGAAACTGCCCGAGCAAGATCCAGACTAGCGGCTTCAGCGCGCGGTAAAAGGCCGAGAACGCCGTGCTGACCAGTACGATGGCGACGACTATCATCAACCACATGTCGCGGCGCATCTGGCTGGAGATCTCCGCGGTGAAAGCGGGTCGGCCGGTGAGCAGGAGGTGCGAGTCTCCGGGCAGCGTGCGCCGTACGGCGGCGTGGATCGCGGCAGAGAAGCGCGCACACTCCTCGAAGGAGATGAGCGGGTGGGTGGCGGTGATGGTGAGCGAGGTCGCAGGCCGTGCGGCCCATGGGAATTGGCCGTGATCTTTGCCAGCGGCGAGCGCGTCGAGCAGGCCGAGGGGGTCGAATTGCCGACGCGACAGCTCCTCGGGGTCGAGCACGCCGCTGAGCGCCGATGGCAGCCCGTCGAGGCGTGCGCGCACCGGCTTCGATCCGAGCGCGGCAACGACGCGGCTGAATTGTTCCGGCGGCGAATTCCAGATCACCCACGCGCCAAGCTGCGGCGCGGTTTGGCGCCAATCATCGTTGGGCGCTTGGACGGATTCGACGTCGGGCAGCGCGGCTAAAACGGGGCGCAGCTTTTCAAAAACCTGGTGGCGCTGGGCAGCCGGCAGCGTGTCGTCGGCGACCAGGATGACCTCGCGGTCGCTGGCGAATTGCCGCTGAAACTGATCGAGCCCGCGCACGCTCGGCAATTCCTGCGGAAACAACGCCAGAAGATCGGATTCCAGCCGCATCGTCCACCCGGCCCACACTGCGCCCGCGAGCAATGCAAGGACAGCCACGATGCGTAGGAACCAGCCGGATGCGGGTGCGGGATGGGGCATGAATTCGGCGCCGTTTCGCTACAGCCGCAATCCGATGTACCTGGCTCTTGCGCTCACGCAGCTTGGCATCGGTCTGTGGTTGGATGACCTGTGGATCATTCTCATGCTTGCCCCGGCGCTGATTGTGATCCGCCACGGAGTGATCGCCCGCGAGGAATGTTACCTTGAACAAAAATTCGGGGAGATATATGCAAAGTATAAGTCGTCCGTCCGGCGCTGGGTTTAGAATGCATGCGTGCCCGCCATCCGGCGAGGACGCGTGCCATTGCCTTAGCCGCGTTCGAACTGGCCTACGAGCAAGCGATGCGCCGGGCAACTTGATGAGGCTCCACATATTCATCCGATTCCGGACAGCGCACTCCCTGCCCAGCGAATTATCGTATAGGACCGGGATCCACAACAAGGCTGGCATTGCGTGATGCGCGCCATCCTAGCGCTTACGACCAATTGTGGGTAAGATGCTTCACTATCACTAGGGTGTGTAACGAAACCAAGTGATAATCATGGGGTTTGTATCTGACACGTACCTTGAAGTTGGGAGGGATTATGAACAAGCAACATGCGCTATGCATCGTGTCCGTGATCAGCGTGTTTCTGTCGGGCTGCGCCTCAACCAAAATCGTCGACGTTCCGCAGCCGTGGTGCACCATCGCCGCGACGGCCATCGGCTCCGGCGTGGGTTACGGGGTCAACGAGGCGGTAGCAGACGACGATGAGGAGGGGGATTCTCGTCCGGGTGCGATTGTGGCGGGCGCCGCTTTAGGCGCAGCAGCCAGCTTCTTGCTATGCGGCGAGGAGAAAAAGCCAGAACCGCCGCCGGAACCGGAACCTGCGCCGGAACCGGATCCCTGTGCGTTGGACGAAGACGGTGATGGGGTCAATGACTGCGACGACAAATGCCCCAGCACGCCCGCTGGCGTCGAGGGGGATGCAAGCGGATGCCCCAAGGTCGGAGAGGTCCTGATGCGGCTTGAAGGCGTTAACTTCGCCTTCGACAGCGCCAAGCTCACGCCGGAATCGGAGGCGATATTGGACCAGGCTGTCCAAGAGCTGGAGGAGGCAGCGAGCGTGACTGTCAGAGTCGAGGGTCACACCGATAGCATCGGTTCTGAAGCATACAACCTTGAGCTCTCCGAGCGCCGCGCTCAGGCTGTCGTTGATTATTTGATCAGCAAGGGCATCGACCCCAGTCGCGTCGAGCCCGAAGGCATGGGAGAGGGCCATCCCGTCGATACCAACGACACGAAGGAAGGCCGCTACCATAATCGGCGGGTGGATTTCGTGGTGACGTCGAATCAATAGGAACAGGGGTCTTCACGCCTTGCCTAGGGGCTAACGATACACGCGCCGCGGCTTTGGGAAGGGTCGCGGCGCGCTTATCCTTCTGGGTTAGAACAGCGACGGAATGTGGAAAACAGGCCGTTGGAATTTAACCAGGTGGGGTATATTGAACTGAATGGAGAATCTATGAAAAATACTGCGCGGTATTTAGCCATCGTTATTGTCCTCGCCCTGTCGGGCTGTGCGTCGTCCGAGTATTTGATCGTTTTGAATGACGGCACGACCCTTCCGGTTGTAGGCAATCCGAGACTTGACGACGAAACGGGATTCTACACCTACTGGGACGAGAAAGGCCGGGAGGGCCGAATCGCGAAAGGAAAAGTGAGCCAGATCATGGAGCGCTAACCACCCGTTCGCTGCTTTCCATGCCTAGTTTGGGTTTTCCCAACACCCTTCTACTGGGCTCATGGGGCGCAAACACAACACGCTTGATTTTCTAACACACGCGTTGTCCGAGCCGCTTGAACGTAATAGAATGGTTCCAACATGCAGAAATGGGAGGGCGCACTATGAATCCCCTACAAACAATCTCAGGCACGATCATTAGCGGGGTTATTCTCGCGGTTATGATCGCGTTTTTGCTAAAGCTAATGGCCTAAAGGAGGCGACAAAGGTGAATCAGTTGGGACTCGCCGTTTGGCTCCACGTGCTCGCGGGCATCACGTGGATCGGTTTGCTGTATTACTTCAACTTCGTTCAGGCTCCGGCCATGGCCACCGCAACCGCCGACAAGAAAGGGCCTGGACCGGCGGCGATCGGAGAATACGTCGCTCCCCGCGCTTTGTTGTGGTTTCGTTGGGGTGCACTGGTCACTTGGCTGAGCGGCGCTTGGGCCTTGATCTACTTACCGGGCAGCGGGTTTGTGCAAGCTTTTACCTTTCAGCCCGGATCCCAGATCATCGGGATGGGCGCGTGGTTAGGCACCGTCATGCTGTTTAACGTGTGGGGTTTGATCTGGCCGAACCAGAAGAAGGTTTTAGGTCTTAAACCGGCTACTGATGCCGAGAAGGACAAGGCGAAGAAGATAGCGTTCCTCGCTTCTCGCACCAACACCGTGCTCTCTATTCCCATGATTCTTTGTATGACAGCCCATGGGCACGGGCTGCCGTTTTAGGAGTAAGGGATACGGAACGACGCTAGATTGCGGCCCTGCGATGTTTGAGTGCCTTAGGGTATTGTTTGCAGAAAACCCCGATCTCGGGGCTCAGCTCGCCTGCTTGGTGATGCTCAAGTACTGGAGCTTCCTTTTCCTCTATGGGATGTTTGTCTACCTGGTTTATTTCGGGGACGCGAAGCTCAGTCACAGATCTGATTTCAGAACGGGGTCTGCTCCCTGGACCTGGAAAAGCTTCAAGTTTTGACCACGGGAGATAGGTCAAGACCGCTCGCGTGACGTTCAGTGCGGATTCAGGCTGGCTGTCCTAGCATCGCGGTGGTCACTTGAGACGGAGATCGTGCGATGTCGTTTAAGCGATTTATTCCAAGCGCGGCGTTGTGGTTTTTGGTAACGGCCGGGATGAGCTTGGCTGGGCCGGCAGAAGCTACCGGCTATTTCCGCCACCATTACTATCAACCTTACGGACACTATTACCCGCGCCACGGGTATCGGCACCATTACAGACCCCATTTTTACGGGTATGGGTACGGGCATCATCCCTATTCCAGGCACCGCGGATACTATTATCCGCCTCGAGGCTTCCATTCATCCGGCTATTACAAGCCTCTGATCCATCATGCGATCGATGCGATAGTGTCGCCCGGCCTTTACGGGCATTATTATCATTATTATCGTTGACGCTCGGCCGCTTGTAGCCCCGAGCGTAGCGCAAATAGTCGCAGAGTGGGGCGGAAGCAGAAATACCTGGTATGGGTGGGGGCTTGCAGTGCCCAAACTTGCCGGCCGAGGCGCCTAAAATTCCCACTGCCGCGGATTGGGCCTTAATACCAAAAACGGCCGCGTGTTACTCATCGGGGGATCGGATCCCGATGGGGGAGCGGGGATTCAGGCCGACATTAAGACGGTGACGGCCTTGGGTGGCTATGCGGCCACGGCGATCACCGCTTTAACGGTCCAGGATACCCGGGGGGTCTACGAGATCATGGCGGTGCCGGCCGGATTCGTGCTGCGGCAACTGCGGGCAGTATTAGACGATATCGGAGCCGACTGCTTGAAAACAGGCATGTTGGTTAGTGCGAATGTCGTCGATGCCGTGTGTGACGAGCTGTCGGAACGATATCCCGATATTCCTCTAGTTGTGGATCCGGTGATGGCGGCCAAAGACGGGCAGCGATTATTGGATGCGGATGGGTGTGCGGCGCTCAAGCATCGTCTTATCCCGCGAGCCGCTGTGTTGACTCCTAATGTGCCAGAGGCCGAATATCTGACGGGATTGAGCATCACTAAACTCGCGGACGTGAAGGCCGCGGCAAAAAGCCTTTTAGGCTTGGGTGCGGGCGCCGTTCTGATCAAGGGCGGGCATTTGGCGGGCGAGCATGTCAGCGATGTGCTGCTTACGGAGAGCGAAGAACATGTCTTAACCGCCCCTCGGATCCCTACTCGTCACACCCATGGAACGGGGTGCACCTTGGCTTCCGCTATTGCGGCCGGTATAGCGCAGGGACTGCCCCTAATTTCTGCGGTTGAACGGGCGAAAGCCTATGTGCTGCACGCGCTCCGCCATGCTCCCGGTCTCGGTCAGGGCCAAGGCCCCCTAGGTCACGCGCATCCTTGGAAGGGTAGGTAGAAAAGAAAATTCCCAACGTCCGGAGGCTAGGCTGCTCTTGCCCTCCAAACGTTGGGTAGCAGGCACCCTACGCGCCTGATGGAGGCCCGGCGCTCATCCCCCCGTAAGTCCCCAGTTTAATCCCAATTCAGCGCACCCCCTGTCTTGTATTCGGTGACGCGAGTCTCGAAGAAGTTCTTCTCTTTTTTCAGATCGGCGATTTCGCTCATCCAAGGGAACGGATTGTTTGCCCCAGGAAACTGCTCGGGCAACCCGATCTGGGCGCATCGCCGGTTGGCGATGAAATGCAGATATTCTTCAAACATCTTAGCGTTCAGACCCAGGGTGCCCCTGGGCATGGTGTCGTAGGCGTACCGGGTTTCGAGATCTACCGCCTCGCGGATCATCGCTGTCGTTTGCTCTTTGAAATGAGCATTCCAGAGCTCTGGGTTCTCGATTTTTATTTGATTGATCACATCGATGCCAAAGTTCATGTGCATGGATTCATCGCGCATGATGTATTGGAACTGCTCCGCTGTGCCCATCATTTTGTTTCTTCTTCCCATGGACAGCACCTGGACGAAGCCTACATAGAAA
>JBOHHR010000141.1:0-5708 GCA_050725475.1 Gammaproteobacteria bacterium
GGGAATAGGCAAGCGGTTGATAAGCGCTTTCCACAATGGGTAGCAGCGCCAAATCCAGTGGCATGCCATGCTCGTCTATTTGTTCGACGATGAGGTGCAGAAAGGGATCGGCGCGCTCGGCCACACGATCGAGATGGGATTGATGCTGCTGATACCATTTTATCTTTGCGTCGACCAGCCGATGATCGATATCCGCGAGCTCGATACCGTTGCCTATACGGTGCCACAGGTTTTCCGAATGCTTGTCCGTTAATCCGCTTTGCGGACCCCACTTTTTGCGGATGTTGACGATCAGTGGTTTGGGAACTTCGGAAGCTTGGACGCTTGAGTTTAGCTGTGGAGGCTGATCATTTGGGACTGAAGCGGGAACAGGGGAAACGGCATCGGCATGCGGTATCTCCGATTTTTCCCGAACCGGGACACCGGTACAACCGAACAGCAGAAAACACAGCAAGCTTATGATTATATCGCGGTAAAACCCGCGTGCTCCCCCATGCATCTTCGAATAGTAAGGGGATAAGTGCCTTGCGTCAAGTTTCGCGGGTAGCGAATCCAGTTGCGATCTTATGAGATTAAGAGCTTGTTAGGTTTTGCTCTATACGAAAACGCACTTGCTTATAATGTGAGGGTGAGCTCCCGATTTGATCGAAGTGCCCACACATAGGGACGAGGTTCAATGGCAGAGATCGAACGCGCTATTGTCGAGCTTTATACGGACGGTGCTTGCCGTGGCAACCCTGGTGTGGGAGGATGGGGAGTGCTGCTGCGCTACCGAGACCGGGAAAAATCTTTGTCCGGCGGGGAACCGCAAACGACCAACAATCGGATGGAATTAATGGCGGCGATCAAAGGCTTAGAGGCTTTAAACCGGCCCTGTCGCGTGCGTCTGACAACCGACTCGCAATACCTGCAAAAAGGGCTGACGCAATGGCTTCCTAGGTGGAAGCACCGAGGCTGGAGAACGGCCGATAAGAAGCTGGTTAAGAATGTGGACCTGTGGCAGAGACTGGATAAACTATCAGTATACCACGCGGTGCAATGGCAGTGGGTCAAAGGCCACGCCGGTCACCCGGGAAACGAAACAGCAGATGCCTTGGCAAGGGAGGGCATCGCGGCGATGTTAAAAGTGCTGTCAGGCAGGGAGCCTTGACGGTGCGCGGTCTCTGGCTGATATGCGGCATCTTGTTTTAGATACCGAGACCACGGGACTTGATCCGTCCGAAGGGCACCGGATTATTGAAATTGGGTGCGTAGAGATCATTGACCGCCGGCTCACCGAGCGACGTTATCATCAATATCTCTTTCCCGATAGGCAAATCGAAGAAGGCGCCCTGGCTGTGCACGGCATCACCGTGGACTTTCTCAAGGGATGCCCACGGTTTGACGCGATTGTGGACGAGTTTCTGGATTTTGTCCGCGGCGCTCTTGTCATCGTGCACAACGCCGCCTTTGACGTGGCGTTTATAAACCACGAGCTAATGCGCTTGGGACCGGAACGCGGCGTACTGCAAGACTATTGCACCATTTCAGATTCTCTTGATCTCGCGCGCGACTTGCATCCTGGGCAAAAAAACAGCCTAGACGCACTGTGCGGTCGCTACCACGTCGATAATTCAAAGCGCGAGATCCACGGCGCTCTGGTAGACGCGGGATTGTTGGCCGAGGTCTACCTTGCCATGACGGGGGGGCAAGCCAGCTTACTGCTGCCGATGGACATCGGTTCGGATGCGCACACGACGATACGCTCCAGACTAAAGCGCGAACGGTTTGAACTCGCAATTATCCGGCCGAGTGAGGAAGAGCTACTGGCCCACAAGCGACTCCTGGAAACGATAGATCAGGCGAGCGGTGGAAACTGCCTTTGGAAACATCTGGAGGGGGAGCAACACCCAAACTAAAGCGAAGTACTTTGGTGCCAAGCTGAGCATAGATTACCAAGTGTACCCTTCCAGCGGAGGAATAGAATGGCGGGTGGGGGACCGAAAATGGCTTCCCTTCGGGATTGGCTCTTCCGCAGAATCTGCGGGTGGTCCCGCCGTAGGCGGCTACGTCCTTGACACGACCGGCGAGCGGCAGAACCTCGCGAGCACGCGGGGCTGGGCGCCTCCTGGACTGTCCGGCGAAGCCCCGGGCGGCTCGATGGCACCGGGCGTATTCGGTACCCAGAATCGATAGCGCGCCCAGCTCCGCTTGGTCGCCCATGTTCCTAAGCCGCTCGCCGGTCGTGTCAAGGAGACCACCCGCAGATTCTGCGGAAGAGCCTAATATTTTGGGGTAGAGAAAAGCTTGGGTTAAGATCGAATCATTAGGCGAAACCAGCAAGGTTCATTATGCAGCAAGCCCTAAAACCGAACATCGTGGAGACCGCGGATAACCTGCTTATCTATGGATCCGCCGAGCGTCGCAAGAGCGTGGGTGTTAAGGTCGGATCGGTGACCATAGGAGGTGGAGCACCTGTCGTCGTGCAGTCCATGACCAATACCGACACCGCCGACGCTATCGGTACGGCCAAGCAAGTCCAGCAACTCGCGGCCGCGGGTTCCGAGCTGGTGCGGATCACGGTAAATACAGAAGAGGCGGCAAAACAGGTAGGGCGCATACGCGAGATGCTGGATACCGCGGGCTGCCGGGTGCCCCTGATCGGGGATTTTCATTACATCGGCCACAAGCTGCTCGGAAAATACCCGGATTGCGCTGAGGCCCTCGCCAAATACCGCATCAATCCCGGCAACGTCGGTTTCGGCAAGAAGAAAGACGCGCAGTTTGTGAGCATGATAGAAGCGGCGATCCGCTACGCAAAGCCGATCCGCATCGGGGTGAATTGGGGCAGTTTGGACGGGGAGTTGATCACGCGCCTGATGGACGAAAATGCCCGCCTGTCCGAGCCTCAAGATGCCGCAGCGGTCACTCGCCGAGCATTGATCGTCTCAGCCCTGGAAAGTGCGGCCAGGGCGGAGGAAATCGGGCTGCCGCGGGACAGAATCGTGCTCTCCTGCAAGGTCAGCGGGGTACAGGAATTGATCGCCGTTTACCGCGATCTCGCCGCGCGCTGTGACTATGCCTTGCACCTCGGACTTACCGAGGCCGGGATGGGATCGAAAGGCATCGTCGCCTCCACGGCGGCCATGGCCGTGCTGTTGCAGTACGGGATAGGTGACACCATTCGCGTATCCTTGACTCCGGAGCCGGGAGGGGACCGCAGCAAGGAGGTGATCGTGGCCCAGGAGATCCTGCAGACCATGGGGCTACGCTCGTTCACCCCGCTCGTTACCGCGTGCCCGGGCTGTGGGCGAACCACGAGCACCGTTTTCCAAGAATTGGCGGACAACATACAGGCGTACGTACGCAGCCAAATGCCCATTTGGCGTCAGAAATACCACGGCGTGGAAGACATGAGCTTGGCGGTGATGGGATGCGTGGTCAATGGACCCGGTGAAAGCAAGCATGCCGATATCGGGATCAGCCTGCCGGGTACCGGTGAGGCGCCGGTAGCCCCGGTCTTTATCGATGGGGAAAAGGCGCTGACCCTGCGCGGCGATAATATCGCCCAGGAGTTTCAGCGCATCGTGGATGACTATGTGGCAAACAAGTACACCGCCAAGACGGAAACCGTGCTTTAACAGAATGGTGGCTAGGGATGCCGGTATGGAGACGAGCCTGAGCCAGCGGCTATTGCGCAGCGGTTCAAAGGGGGGGAAGATAGAAAATAAAGGGATTTGCGATCGCGGAGGGGTTAGTTTACCTATACGGCGAGCAGAAGATGAACGATACGGTAACACTGCGGCTGGCGAAGCCAGAAGATGCGGAGCGCATTGCCCGCATGTCCCGCGACCTCATCGAAGAGGGTTTGGGTTGGTCGTGGATCCCCGATCGAGTTAAAAACCGCATCCGAGCCCGGGAAACCCTGGTGCTAACCGCCCGAGCCGCCGGCCCTCTGGTCGGCTTTGCGATCATGGAATTCCTGGAAGAGGATGCGCACCTGGCCTTACTTGCCGTCTCTTCACGCTATCAGCGCTGTGGAATAGGGCATCGGCTGGTGCGGTGGCTGGAAAAATCAGCAGAAGTGGCGGGTATTTCCGTTATTCACCTCGAAGTGCGGGCCGGGAATCTGGCGGCGCACGCCTTCTATCGCTCGCTCGGCTACCGCGAGGTGGGCTTGCTGCCCCGATACTACGGCGCTCAGGAAGCCGCTATCCGCATGATGCGTCAACTGCGGGTGCTGCGATGGTCCGAGTTTTCCAACAAGCAACGTTTAACACCTCCTTTCCTGTCGAGCTAGCGACCATAATTTCAGATCGCTCCGTTTACTTTATCGGATTGTCTTCCTTCATCGCCGCCGCTTTCAAAATCAGTGGACTAAGTCGGTTCTTAAACTACCTGTTCCGGTATATTGTTACTAAACCGTGACAAGTAGCACGAACCTTGAAAACTCGCCGCTATGAACCACCGTGAGCGTCCTGCGTTTCGCGTGTTTGCATTGCTCGTTACGCTGGGTAACGGGGTTTGCCTCGGGGCGCCGTCGGGAGAGGCTTTTTTAGGCAATATAGACGCTTCCGTTGTTTGCATTGAAAGTTTTTACCGCAAAGGTGTGGTGCGAATGGGCAGCGGATTTGTGGTTGCTCCAGGAGTGATAGCGACCGTGTCCCACCAAATCAATGCGGCAAGCCGAATCGTCGTCCATTTCTCGGATGAGAAGACCCAGGAAGCCAAGCTCTGGGCCAGCGCGTCCGGATCCGATGTCGCCCTGCTGACTACCCCTAAGCGCACCACCGCAGATCTCTCTCTAGAGACGGATCGCCCAAGCTCGGGGGAGGTCGTGTTTACAATAGGCTGTCCATTTGGGCTTCATCATGCAGTCACCCAAGGTGTCGTGAGTGACCCGGATCGCCTGATAAACGGCAAGTCGTTGATCCAAACAAATGTGCCGATTAACCCCGGAAACAGTGGTGGACCGCTAATGAATAGAAGCGGCGCCGTACTCGGCCTCGTGCATGGGATTCTCAAGGAAACCGGCGAAATCCAATCCGGAGCCGAGGAAGGCACCGCTTCGAAACAACAGGGCCTCGCGATACCCGCGCGCGAAGTGATCGCCCTAATGGTGCAAATCGGCCTTAATAGGAAACGCTCGGATGCCCCTGATATCGCTGGACTGTGGCAACGGGCGACCGCCGCTACAGATCCAAGCACCCGAATTGCGCTATTTCAAGAGATCACTTACCGTGCTCCCTGGCTTACGGAGGCCATCTATAACCAGGGGATCGCCTATTTCGAAGCGGGCGATTATGCAACGGCGCAGCAACACTACCTGACCGCCGTGCGCCAGCGTCCCGACTATTACCAGGCCTATACAAATCTGGGTCTGGTGCTGCACAAGATCGGCGAACAGCGGAAAGCCAAGGAAGCGCTCATCAAGGCCATCACCCTCAATCCTCAGTATGCCCTCGCGTACCTCAATCTCGGTATCGTCTATCACCAGGGCTTCGGCGACAAAGAATCGGCGCGCCGCTCGTTTCTGCGGTTCCTGGAGCTCGATCCGAAGTCACCACAGGCGCAAGAGGTTCAATTCTGGCTTAAATCGGTCCCCAAGACGTCAACGCCCTTGCCCTAGGAGCCTGTCGGACTTAGGAAGAACCTACTGCGGCGGTGGGAAATCGGTACATATTTCTCGATCATTTTCGTTAAATAGTTACCACTATTCGCCTCAAATG
>JBOHHR010000142.1:0-5906 GCA_050725475.1 Gammaproteobacteria bacterium
CATCAAGGCTCTGACGCGGCAGTTGGAGGATATCGAAGCCGAGCTTGCGCTCCACATTGCCCACCAGCACGCCGAACTCGCGGCCATGCTCTCCATCTTCTCGGGGGAGGGGAGCACCACTACCGCCACCTTGATCGCCGATGTGCTGGAGCTCGGCCAACTCTCGTGGCGGGAAATCAGCGCCCTCATCGGGGTTGCGCCATTGGCCCACGACTCCGGCCTCTTTCGCGGCCGACGCACGACCTTTGGAGGGCGCGCCCAGGTCCGGTGCACCCTCTACATGGCGACCCTCGTCGCCACGCGGCACAACCCGGTGATCAAACGCTTCTACGAGCGCCTCCTCATTGCCGGCAAGGCCAAAAAGGTCGCCCTCGTCGCCTGCATGCGAAAATGGACTTCGCGACTAGTCGCCCGCTCGTCCGACCAAGGATGCCTCCTATCCGATTTCTGTTCGTCAGCTCGCGGTTTTGCTCCGCACTGCCTTCAAAACCTCACGGTGACGCCCTTGTGCTTCGCTAACTAATCCTTCACCTCCATCAGGTTGGATAGGGGACTTTCACCCCCCAGCTATCGAACATGCTGGGCACACAACTAAACCGCTTACGCGGTAGGTTGTGGGGTATTCACGCCTCAAAGGTCTAATCTAAGGATACGAGCGGGGCGCCCTGTGACCCCGGAGTCGCTCGCAGAACGCAGGGTACACAGCCCGGGTCCGGTATGAAAAGGTGTGAATCCCTGTCACCGAGAGCCGGCATCCCTGCCGTCGTTGAGACGGGAAGTCTCCCGAACCATTATTCCGCGCTTGAGTCACCCCTAGCCACGGGGGTTTGTGGCCCGGCGGGTAAAATTCTATTCGATAGCACTATGGCGGTGGATTAGGACAGGGCAGCAACCGTTATCACGGGGAGCCGCGTTTTTAATCGAAGCGGTTGTCACGGACGAAAACCACCCCGTTTTCCACCCGCACCGGAAAGGTGGTGATCGCCTCGTAGGCGGGGGGGCTCAGAACCTCTCCCGTTTTGATACAGAATGTCGCCCCATGCCGAGGACACATGATGGCACCGCCTTCGAGCAGCCCGCCATCGAGCGGTGCGTAATCGTGGGTGCACATGTCTTCAATCGCGTAATACTCCCCGTCGAGGTTAAAAACGACAATGCGGGTCCCCTGTGTTTCCACAACCCGCCTGTCGCCGGGGGCAAACTCATCGCTCTTGGCAACCGATATCCAGTCTTCCATTTTTCTGTTCTGGATTGAATGTCGAAAGGCAGTCCGCGGGTACGGAATCATATGATATAAGAATCGCGTTTTAGTCGCATAGGAAAATCCAGCAATGCTATTTGCCCGAAATTCCTATGCGCAGACCGCGCGCGGTGGGGAAGCTGCCGCAGAAGCTCGCTAATACATTCCCGTTTGCAGGCGGGCGGCCTCGGACATCATGCTCTGGTCCCAAGGCGGATCGAATACCAACTCTACGTCCGCCTCGCTCACGCAAGGCACCCGCTCGATCTTGCTCCTGACATCGTCCACTAAAAACTGCCCCATACCGCAGCCAGGGGCCGTTAATGTCATTTTTACCCGCACCCGGTATTTGCCCTCATCGACTCTGGTCGTTTCGCACTCGTAGATAAGGCCGAGATCCACGATGTTGATCGGGATCTCGGGGTCATAACAGGTCTTTAGCTGGTTCCAGATCAGGGACTCGTCAAAATCACTGTCATCGCCCGCCTCGTGCAAATGGAATTCCGGCACTTCAAAACCCAGGGCGTCCGCATCGCGCCCATCGATGCGCGCGAGATTGCCGTTAATGGACACCGTATAGCTGCCGCCCAGGGCCTGGGTGACAAACACCACACTCCCCGCCGGCAGCGTGATCGGTGTTCCCTGCGGGATCAGCACCGCTTCGCAGTCGCGCTCCAGGGTGATGGCTTCGTCCTCATACATCGCTGTCTACTCCGTCGATACGCTCTGTTGCTTTTCATCGAGCGCCGCGTCCAAGGCGTGCCAACACAGGGTGGCGCATTTTACCCGCGCGGGAAACTGCCTGACCCCACCGAAAACGCCGAGTTTTCCTAAGCCTTCCGGGGTGGCGCACGAGTCAGTGACGAAATCATGAAAGGCATGAAACAGCGCTCGCGCCTGCGGGATTGTTTTGCCTTTCAGTTGTTCGGTCATCAACGAGGCGGACGCCACCGAGATCGCACAGCCGCTGCCCTCAAAGCTCGCGTCCGTGATCGCCCCGTCATCGATCTTCAAATACACGCTGACTTTATCGCCGCACAGCGGATTGAACCCTTCCGCGTGGTGGTCGGCGCCGTCCATCCTGCGGTGGTTGCGCGGTCGCCGGTTGTGATCGATGATCACCTCTTGGTAGAGATCCTTCAGATCGAGCATCAAAGCAGGACCTCTCTCGCCTTATGCAATCCCTCCCGTAAGCGCTCGATTTCCTCCAAGGTATTGTAGAACGCAAACGAAGCCCTGACCGTCGCCGGCACGGCAAAGCGCTCCATAAGCGGCATGGCGCAATGGTGCCCCGTACGCACGGCCACCCCCTGGTGATCCAGCACCGTCCCGACATCATGTGGATGCACGCCGTCAAGCACAAAGGACAACACGCTCGCTTTCTCGCGCGCCGTTCCGATGAAACGTACTCCGGGAACTTCGCTTAAGCGCTGCGTGGCATAGGCCAGGAGCTCATCCTCGCAGCGCCCAATCGCTTCGAACCCGAGTGCTGCAAGGTAATCGACGGCCGCGCCCAGTCCGATGACACCCGCGATATTAGGCGTTCCCGCCTCGAATCGGTGCGGCAGGTCATTGTAGAGCGTGCGCTCAAAGCGGACCGCCTTGATCATGTCACCCCCCCCTTGATAGGGGGGCATGTTTTCCAGTAAGGCGCGTTTGCCATAGAGCACGCCTACTCCCGTCGGCCCGAACATCTTATGTGCCGAGAACGCATAAAAGTCACAGTCTAATGCCCGCACATCCACCGCCAAATGCGCCACTGCCTGAGCGCCGTCGATGAGCACCACCGCGCCCAAGGCGTGGGCTTTGGCGATGAGCTCACGCACCGGATTGATGGTGCCCAAGGCGTTCGATACGTGGACTAGGGCCAGCAGGCGTGTACGAGGGTTCAGCAGCTTTTCGAAGGCCTCCTGGTCGATCTCTCCCGCCTCGTTGACGGGGATCACCTTAAGCCGGGCGTCCGTTTGCTCACACAGCATTTGCCAAGGGACAATATTGGAATGGTGCTCCATATGAGAAATGAGGATCTCATCCCCAGGCCCGATATGGGCCCGTCCATAGCTCTGCGCCACCAGATTGATCGCCTCTGTGGTCCCGCGCACAAAGATCACCTCGCGCGCATCCCCGGCGTTGATGAACCCACGGATTTTCTCTCGCGCGCCTTCATAAGCATCCGTTGCCCGCATGCTGAGCGTGTGCACGCCGCGATGAATATTGGCGTTTATTTCCCGGTAATAGCGGTCGATAGCGTCGAGAACCGTGCGCGGTTTCTGGGTAGTGGCAGCGTTGTCCAGATACGCTAAGGATTTGCCATGCACGTGCTGCGCTAGAATAGGAAAATCCGCGCGCCGATCACTGAGATCGGCATGTTCTCGCGTCGGCGGCACCGGGATGCTCATCGCCATTTCACATCAACTCCCTGATCCGTTTCGAATCGGGCAAGTGGCCAAGCAGGGCTTGCTCTAAAGCATGACGTACGGGCTCCATCTGGATGCGGGCGATGACGTCATCGGCAAACGCGTAGGTCAACAAGGCCAGGGCCACCTGCCTGTCTATGCCGCGCGAGCGCAGATAAAAGAGCAGATTTTCATCCAACTGGCTTACCGTCGCGGCGTGGCTGCAGGCGACATCGTCGGCGTAGATCTCCAACTCCGGTTTGGTGTTCGCCTCCGCGTGCTTGGACAATAAGAGATTCTTGTTCGACAGAGCGGCATCAGCCTTCTGAGCGCCCCTATGAACCACCACCTTGCCATTGAAAATACCGCGCCCGGCGCCATTGAGCACCCCTTTGTAGAACTCGCGGCTGCGGGTAGAGGGCTGGATGTGATCGATGCGGGTATGAAAGTCTACGTGCTCACGCCCCTCGACCAGGTATAAACCGTTGAGCGTGACCCCCGCTCCTTCCCCATCCAAGGTGACGTGGATGTCGCTGCGCGAAAGCGCCGACCCAAAAGCGATGGCGTGCGACATCACCTGGCTGCCGGCACCCTGGCTAATCGAAAGACGGCCGATGTGATAAGCGCCGGAACCTTCATCCAGGATCTTGTAATGTTCAAGCACAGAGCCCGCACCGGCGCGGATCTCGGTGACTGCATTGGTGAAATTACCGCACGCGCTCACGTTCCGATAGCTCTCAAGCACTCGCACCCGGCACCCCTCAGCGGCTTCGATAATGACGCGCGGGTGACTTACTAGGGCTGTTTCGCCGGGCGTGGAGACAAATAATAGGTGGATCGGTTGCTCCAGCGTTGTTCCCGGGGCGAGAGTGAGCAACAGCCCGTCGCTGACAAAGGCACTGTTCAAAGCATCGAAGCCTGGCCCCTCATCGACCGGACGGTAGCGCACGTAGTCATGGAACAGCTCGGGTTCGCCCGCCAGCACCTGCGCGAGGCTGCGCGCGCTTGCCTCATCCGGCAGCCCATCGGGGTTGGAGAGGTGCGGCGCATACTGGCCGTTGACAAACACCAACTCATGGCACAAGAGATCGACCAAGCGCAAGCCACGGAGCACATCTTTTTCAAGCTGCCGATCCTCCGCTCTCGCCAAGCGGAATGCGCCTCGCGCGATCGGCGCTACATCGGTGTATTTCCAATTCTCAAGCCGGGGGTTTGGAAACCCGGTCTGATGAAAACGCGCCATGGCGCGCCGGCGATAGTCCGCGATTATCGGGATCGTTGCTCCCGGCAGATCCGGTCCCACGCGGGCGAATTCCCTGGCGTAGTGTTCTACTGCAGTATTCATGCAGCCGCTTCCGCACGCACCCAATCATAACCGCGCTTCTCGAGCTCCAACGCCAATTCCCGTCCACCCGATTTCACGATGCGTCCACCAGATAACACGTGCACTCGGTCCGGCACGATGTAGGTTAGAAGTCGTTGATAATGGGTGATGAGAATGATCGCCCGTTCTGCGGAACGTAGCAGGTTTACCCCTTTTGCTACGATGCGCAAGGCGTCGATATCCAGTCCTGAGTCGGTTTCATCGAGAATGGCGAGCTGTGGTTCTAATACCGCCATCTGGAATATTTCGTTGCGTTTTTTCTCACCACCGGAAAAGCCTTCGTTAACGGAACGGCTGAGCAGGCTCTGGTCCATCTGTACCAGCTTCATCTTCTCCTTTACTAAGGAGAGAAAATCCACCGCATCCAACTCTTCCAGTCCTTGGTGTTCGCGAATGGCATTTAGCGCGGCTTTCAGCAGATAAACATTGTTCACACCGGGGATTTCCACCGGATACTGAAACGCTAAAAATATCCCCTCTCGAGCCCTCTCCTCCGGCGCCATAAGCAATAAATCCTGCCCGCGATAGATCACGCTTCCCTCGGTAACCTCGTATCCGTCGTTGCCGGCAAGAACGTGCGCTAAGGTGCTTTTCCCCGATCCGTTTGGGCCCATGATCGCGTGTACTTCGCCGGCCTCAACCGCGAGATCGAGGCCGCACAGGATCGCTTTGCCCTCTACGGCGGCGTGCAAATTGGTGACACTCAGCATCGCTTGGATTTTTCCAGTCGCCGGGCTAACCCACCGCGCCTTCGAGACCCACGCCTAAGAGCTTTTGTGCTTCCACCGCAAACTCCATGGGCAGTTCTTTGAACACCGCCTTGCAGAACCCGTTCACGATCATGGTGACGGCGTCTTCATGGCCAATGCCCCGTTGCTTGCAATAA